>CAJWRP010000123.1 GCA_913046025.1 uncultured Chloroflexota bacterium | reverse complement strand
GTTGCTGGTGGAGTCGTTAACGACTTTGGTGCTCTATCACTAACGGCAACAGCAGATCAGGATGCCGATGTGTATAGCGTCAATGCCAGTGGTAGCGCGTCAGCTAGCACTGTAAGCGTTCCTATCTTGGTAGTCACCACCAAGAAGTAACGACCTAGCGCTTAAATAGAACTGGAAAAATAGGCCTTCGCATTAAGTTGCGGAGGCCTATTTTGTTGTTCCAATATTGGGTCCCATTACTATGCTTAGTTAGTGCTATGGCAAGTGCTGGGGCTTTAATAATCCGTCGCATTGTGGCCATAGCTGATGTTTTATGAGTGATGCTTAGACCGCAGGGGCTTACAGCCCTGGAGCAATGGGGGGAAGGTTGGCACTACATACGAGCAGGCAGCGTCAGGGTTGTTGGAGGCTTTTTTGATTACATTGCGCGATCGTTCTAATGTTCGTGCGCAGTTGCCAATTTTGGCTAGGGGATCATTGGGTCAAGCGATGCGTGAATGGGTATGAATAGTCTGCCAATGCCCTCATTGGGGCCTGCGGGCAGGGATGGATGCTCTTGGCAGCGGCTTGTTAAGGCTGTTGCTGTGGTTGTGCTAAATCGGGAACGGATTGGACCGGACTGCTAGGAGGCGTGTAGGCCTACAGCCACAAGGACGGGAGAGCAAAGCTGGACATACACACAAGTACGATGAAGGTGGCTCCAGTTCTCCTACGGTGTCACGAGAGCCCTGTAGAGGCGCATTGGTGGGATGGTGGCCTAAGTAGGATTGAAGACGTGCTCACAGCGATAGAGACCTCGTATGTGGCTCTTCCAGCGGCGCCTGAGTAGCTAAGCTTGTGAGAGTTGCCATGGATGTGAAAATACGCGGCCAGTGGTGCGGGAAACTAATTAGGCCGACTCCTTAGCACTCTCGGCAGGCCGCTTCGTAACCTTCAGGCGTTTCAGTCGCCGGCCAGTGGTAGAGATAACCTCTATCCTTAAGCCGTCGTAGTCCATTGAGTCGCCAGGATTCGGGATCTTCCCCAGACGCTGGTAAACGAAGCCGCCCAAGGTATCAAAGCCGTCTCCTTCGACAACCAGGCCGAGGAGCTCGTTCAGATCATCAATACTAGTGCGAGCGTCCATCATGAACTCGGTATCACTTAGGGAGATTATCTCGGGCTCGCCTTCGTCAAATTCATCCAATATTTCGCCCACAATCTCTTCAAGTAGGTCTTCGATGGTCACGAGTCCCGAAACACCTCCGTGCTCATCGACCACAATCGCCATGTGGACTCGCCGAGTCTGGAATTCGCTAAGCAGATCTTCCAGGGATTTTGATTCGGGTATGAACAAAGCGGGTCTAAGGATGCTTTCGACTAGAATATCTGGGGCATTGTCGCGAGTTGCCAAGGCGCCAAGAATGTCTCTGGCGTATGCGATACCCTCTATGCGATCCAGACGCTCTCTAAAGACGGGAATTCGGCTGTGGCCCTTTTCGACCATTATCTCGGCCATCTCCCCTATAGGCATGCCTATCTCCGCAACGGTCATGTCCACCCTGGGGATCATTATCTCTCTTGCAACGGTGTCGTCTAGCTCAACAACACCGCGTATCATCTCCACCTCTCGTTGGTCTAGCAGTTCGCCATCTTCCTCCAGAGCCATGCCGATCTCGACTACTGGAATGTCGGTATCTTCGTGGCTGTTGCCATTTGGCTGAGCAAACTTGGCGGTGAGGGCTGCGACCAGTAAAAGAATAGGATGAAGACACCAGGCCAGCGTTCTCACTGGGTAAGCTGCCCTCAGGGCGATTTCGTCGCCGTGTGACGCTGATATGGACCGTACAATGGCGTATGCCACCAGCTGCATGCCCAGCACTACGAGGCCAGATACGGTAATCGCTATCCAATTCTGCCCTACCTGGGTCATGGCGAAAACCGCAGCAGATATAAAACCGCCGGCCAGGCTCAAATATTTGAGCACGGTTAACGACCCGATTGGACCTAGGGGGAGGGATTGAAGGGTGTCTAGCTTTGTGGCTCCCGGCTGTTCCTCGGCCACCAGCCGCTGCACGCGCTCTCGCCGCACTGCGGATATCGTCGATTCGGCGAGATACGCCAGGGTAAATACGATGAATGAAACAATGAAGGTTATTGCGGGTAAGAGGGGACTGCTACTATCACTATCCATAGGAATAAACGCTCCTGGTCAAATAATCGACCCGATGCGCTATGAATTCGACTCCTTATCTAATTTTGGTCTCTTCGGAAATTCTCTTGCCGGAACTCCCACGACAAGGGAGTCGGCCGCCACGTCCTTTGTAACGACAGCGCCTGCTCCAGTTGAAGACCTATTGCCTAAGGTCACAGGGGCGATAAGCATGGTGTCACAGCTTACGAAAACATCGTCACCAATATGGGTTTCGTTCTTGTTTTCACCGTCAAAATTGCAAGTAATGGCACCGGCGCCGATATTTACGTTGCTGCCGAGATGGGCGTCGCCCATGTAGCTGAAGTGGCCCATCTTCGTGTCCGGTCCCAGATGGCTATTCTTGATTTCCGCGGAGGTGCCTACGTGAACGCCGCTTTCCAGACGCGAACCGCTGCGAATATGGCTGAACGGCCCTACGTTCACTCTGTCCCCTAAATGAGAGTCCATTATGACAGAAGAAAGAACCTCGCATTTGTCGCCAATAGTGGAGTCGGAGATCATGGAGTTCGGACCGATCCGGGAGGCTACTCCCACCTGCGTTCGGCCGGTAATGTGGGTGTTCGGCAGAACAACGGTGTCTTGGCTCAGTTTGACCGTGTGGTCGATATAAACTGATGAAGGGTCAGGCATGGATACGCCTTCAATCATCCAGTATTCCCGTATACGTTGGCGCATTACAGTCTCGGCTTCAGCCAGCTGAACACGATTATTCACACCCATGACCTCGTATGCGTCCTCAGATAGTACGGACTCTATCTGCATGCCCTGTTTGGCGGCCAATGCCACGAGGTCAGTGAGGAATATTTCGCCTTTTTTGGAGGGAGGTAGGCCATCGAGGTGTTTCCACAGCCAAGTTGCTCGGAAACAGTAAAACCCACTGTTGATCTCACGAATGGCTTTCGTCTCGGCGTCTCCATCCTGCTCCTCAATAATTGCAGTGACTGTACCTGATGAGTCTCGGATTATTCGTCCCAGACCCTCCGGGTTGACCAGCTTTGAGGTGAGTAGAGTAATGTATGCCTCATTTTCGTCATGAAGCTTAATCATCTTCTTCAGTGTCTGAACAGCTACAAGAGGCACGTCGCCGTACATGACCAGGACGTTGTCTGCTCTCTTAAGCACTTCCTCGGCCTGTCGTACGGCATGTCCAGTTCCCAGCTGCTCCTCTTGGGTGACATACCAAACGTCTGAACCAAGGGCTGACTCGATCTGCTGGGAGTCTGATGGTACAACCACGGCGATTGGCCCTAGACCTGCCTGTCTTGCCGCAATTTCGACAAGGCACAGCATCTCTGTCCCGCACACGCGGTGGAGTACCTTGGGTGTTTGGGAATTCATGCGGGTGCCCTTGCCGGCGGCAAGTATGACTGCGGCGTGGGTGCTCATAGCCTTTAAATCACAAACTGGCCATGGCAACGATTGTTATCTGTTGCATGAGGCAGTTTAACTCGGGGCGTTTTCCAGAAGAATCGTCCACAGAAGATAATATACCATGTTAGGCGGTTTCTAGTCAATGAGGGGAATTAAGGCTCGCCTCCGGCATACAGGGCCGCAGGTGCATTTCGGTTTGGGCTGAATTTATGCTTTGGCGACTTCAGAAACATGCCTAGGCGGGCGTGCCATCATCACTAGAATCACAGTGGCCACGCCAATAACCGTGAAGGTCACAAAAGCGATCATGTAGCTGCCGGTGATGTCGAATATTCTGCCGGAAAGCAGTGCACCAATCGCCTGACCCATTGATGTAAAGGGTTCTGCAATGCCGCGGATGACACCGAGAGAGCGCCTACCGAAATAGTTGGCGAAGGCCACTGGAGGAACTACCAGCAATCCGCCCACTCCAAACCCGAAGAGGCCCGAATATCCGAGTGCCTCGGCATTGGTATCGGCCGCGACCAGTAGGACAGATGCAAAGGCCATTATCAGAGCCACAAGGGCCAAAGTTACCCTGGCCGGGAGTCTATCGACAAGCCATCCCCATATCATGCTGCTTACGCCCATAAAGCCGGCGTTGAAGCTCAAGGCAAGGCCGGCAATGGATGCGCTTAACCCTTGATCTCGGAAGTACGCTGCCATGTGCACGTTGATTCCGGACTGCATGACGAATAGCAGGCCTATGCCTATGGCCAAGATCCAAAGGGCTGTTGTTCGCATAGCCTGTTTGGATGTCCACTCGGGTTCCTGTACCGCAGTGGTCGCGCCATCACCTGTACCTGGGTAGGGCGTGTCACCATCTGGAAGGAGCCCCACATCCTCGGGCTGCTGAACTATCAGGAGTGAAACCGGGACCAGCGCTATTATCCACACGAGGAGCCCCAGCACTATCCAGGCAGAGCGCCAACCGGAGCCAGCAATGACCAGGGATGCAATTACGGGGAAGCTCACCATACCGATGGAGTGGGATACAGACAGAAGCCCGTTGGCTCGACCCCTGGTCCTGATGAACCAGCGGGACACGACCACTGACGCACCTATCTGAATGGGACTGGCGAAGATCACACGTCCTGTAGCGTAGGCCAGGTAGAACGCTGCTGGGATGGTAGCCCACGCAAGGGATATGGTCGAAAGGCCCAGAATGAAGATACTTGAGGCCAGCACTAGCCTCGCGCCATACTTGTCCACCAGCCAGCCGATGACCGGCGAGGCCAGCGTTGCTAGCACACCTCCCAGGCTTGCGGCACCAGCAATAAGCGTTCGGCTCCAGCCAAGCTCATCAGAAAGAGGAAAGATGAATACAGCGATCGTTAGGCTGGCAGCGGCATTGCGCACCACCATGGAGCTACCGGCTGCCGCTAAAATCACCCAACCGTAATAAATAGGGCTGCGTCTCGCTAGTTTTTCGGCTAACGCCACCGTTTACTCCAAGCGCATGGTCGGGCTGTATATGTGGTCATATATGTGTTAAATTCCGTCGGAAATAGCTGCGTCCAAACCCTGAGATGCTATCATTCAGCTTTCCGTAACGTCAACGAAATCATCAGAAGGAATCACCTGTTTATACGTTGGGTTCAAAGTGAATGAATTCGCATTTCGTCAGTCTGCCACGCAAGGACAGAGCATTATATTTTGAAAATTGAGAACAGGCGTCAGGGGAATATGTAATGAATCAAGATACGCTGAAGAAGCTGATAACAGAGCTAATAACCTCGGACCAGATGCTGGTTGTTATAGATTCTGGCGGTGCCGTCAGCGAGATGCACGCCAAGGGTATGCCACAACCGGAGTACAAGGGCCAGTGGGCTACTATTGAGTCTACGGACTGGCACGTGCACCTGAATCTTTCCACCGTCGATGGTGTGCAGTTCGTGGAGAATTCCGACAGTGGCCACGATATTATGCCCAAAATCTACTACGTTCGGCTGTCTGCGGCGGACGGCGTTACGCTGATTCGTTTTTATTTTCCCAATCCCTGGTTGGATGACAATGAAAATACCACTGAGTATCAGCCGGAGCGCCTGCAATACTTCGAAGATTTCCGTGACCGCTACGTTGGAACGGACGAAATCGTGTTTGTCAGACGGGGCGGCGATGATGATAGGTATTTTGCCGATGTTGCAGGAATTCCGACAGAAGTTTAAAGTGGCGAAACGGGCAGCCAAAGCCAATAGCAGATTAGGAAAAATCAATGACTAGCCCCCTCGAAGGCATCAGAATTCTCGATCTCACCCAGGTCCAGGCCGGTCCCTCCTGCACTCAATTGCTGGCATGGATGGGCGCCGACGTTATCAAGATAGAAGAGCCTGGAGTGGGCGATCGCACCAGGCACGAGCGGGCTGTAGATCCCGATGTGGACAGCTTCTACTTCCTGGTGTTCAACTCAAACAAGCGCAGTGTCACCCTGAATCTCAAGACGGAGGAGGGCAGGGCGCTTTTCCTCAAACTGGTAGAGGTGTCAGACGTAGTTGTAGAGAACTATGGACCCGGCCGCATGGATATTTTTGGCCTAGGCTACGAGGTCCTCAAGGACGCCAAGTTTAATATTGTTTACGCCACAATTAAGGGCTTCGGGACTTACGGGCCCTACGCCCACATCAAGAGCTTTGAGCATATCGCACAGGCTATGGGCGGCGCCATGAGCGCCAACGGTAATCTCGGTGACCAACCGACCTTCGTCGCCCCCGGCGTTGGCGACTCCGGCACAGGGTTGCACTGCGCCATCGGTATATTGGCGGCGTTGCGCCAGCGTGATCAGACTGGCGAAGCGCAGGAAGTTGAGGTCTCTATGCAGGATGCCATCGTCAATCTGATGCGAATCAGAACCATAGACACGCTAAACGACCACAAGCCAGTGCCTCGCAACGGCAACCGCGCTTGGGGCGGTCCTAGCCTTATCTATCCTTGTTATCCTGGCGGCACAGACGATTACATTGCCCTGGTTCTGGCTGGTGACTCCTGGGATACGATCTTGGCTCTGGCAGACCGAGCTGACCTGATGGGTGACGAGCGGTACGCTACCAAGGAGGCCCGCGATCAGCGTCCTGCCGAGGTAGAGGCCATCG
>CAJWRP010000122.1 GCA_913046025.1 uncultured Chloroflexota bacterium | reverse complement strand
TATAAGGGTGTACAGGGGTGGTGGTCAAGCGGGCTGGCAAGGTGGAACAGGTGTATGCGTCAAAACCGGCTGTAGCCAAATGAGATGGCCCGAGACTGTCGGCTACGTCTGGGTCGGCGATATGCCGAAGTCGTGAACGAACTCCATTCCACTTAACGTCTCCGCCAGCCTGCGGTAGTTTTTCGTGTTCTTGGTCCTAATCGTCATTTCGTACTGCATCATGTGCGCATCAACTCGGTAGGCCGTGGTGGTACAGGTAAAGTCATGCTCTGTGACCATAGCCTGAAATTCGTCTTCGGGAGTGGCCGCGTCCTGGCTGAACCGGACTCGAAGTCGCGCGAAGCTGTATGTAGGTGTCTTGGTCTCCACAAGCCTTAGCACCGATAGTGTGCCTACGGTGATAATCACTGCTATCAGGGCCGCGAACAGTATGCCCACGCCGATCATGATTCCTATCGAGACGGTCATCCATATGGATGCTGACGTAGTTAGCCCGCGTGTGGTCAGTCCCTCTCGCAGAATGACGTCGGCTCCCAAGAAGCCGATGCCTGTCATAATGCCTTGAGCCATGGGCGTGGGATCTGTCCGGATTGCTTCGAGTGGTATGGCAGTAATGGCATTGAACTGGAAGACTGTGAGCTGCATCAGCAGACTGGAAGCGGTGGCAACCAGGGCGTGGTAAGGTATCCCGCTGGCCGTCCGAAGTAGGTCCTTTTATACCCACAACGGCCCCTGCCCCGGCTGCCAGCAGTAGACGTATCACGACGATTGTCAGTAAATGTTCTTCCATGGCCGTATGCCTCCTGTATGGAGTGCCAGTTAAGTCAGCCGGTAGAATCTTGCAGCGGTGTCGTGAAACAGGTATGCCCGCTCTCTATCCGAATATCCTTTGGACATGCGCTTGAAGGCATTCCACATGACGTTGTACGAGAACGACGCCTTGTCCACGGGGAAGTTGCTCTCGAACATGCATCGGTCCGCGCCGAAGGTCTCAATGCACCAGTTGTAATAAGGAGAAGTTCTCTCGGCCAACTGCTCAGACGTTGGCGGTTTATCCTGCTTGTGCCAGTCGAAGCCGTAGGTCACCATTCCGCAGCCGCCGACCTTTACGACGACGTTGGGATTCTCCGCTAGGATGGCCATATCTTTTTTCCACTGCGGGAATATCTCGTCGCGCTTGCCAGCATAAGGCCCTATGCCCAATGGCCCGCCGATATGGTCGATAACGATTGCGGTATCAGGGAACACCTTGGCCAGGTCGGCCAGCTCCAGAATCTGCGGATGATACATCCAGGCGTCGTAGGAGAGGTTGTGGGGTCCCAGTTGGGCAAAGCCCTCGCGGAACTTGGCATCGCCTAGCAGGCCTTTGGGAGGATTACGATAGGCCGGAATGGCTGTATCGTCGGCGTCCCAAGCGGATGCGTGACGTATGCCCCGAAACTTTCCGCCGGCCGTTTCGATGTGCATGTCCAGAATCTCGCCTACGCGTTCCCCTAGGGTAAAGTCCACATGGCCAACGATGCCGGCGATAATATCTGCTTTGCCCTGCATGCCGCTGTTGCCATACACGTACTCGGTCTCGCCAAGCGGCCTTAGCTCTTCAGGGCCATCCTTTCGGTACTCAGACGAGGCCTCCACGAAGACGGTGCGCAGTATGTTGTGGCCGGAACCGGTGTCACTCAGAAGGTCGTCCAGAATGTAGCGGTTGTCCGGCCTGTCCCACAGATGATGGTGTGGATCGCAGATCGGCAGGTCCGGCTCCAGCGTCTCCTCTGTGACCAGCTCTAGCCAGTCTTCTCTGGGTATAACCATGTTGCTCTCCAGGATTTTTCGGTGTTTGGGTTTACTTTTGAAGCAATGCTATTTAGTAACACGCTTCTTTAGTTAGGCTCTGTCCTTCGACAAGCTCAGGACGAACGTCGTTCGCTAGCTTCCTTTGGCAGGTCTACTACCTTGCAGAAGAGCGCTTGCCCGCTCCCTCGCCGGCGATCTTGCCAAACACCGAGCCTGCAGTGAGGCCTGAGCCTCCCGGATAGTTGTTGTAGAAAATACCGCCTGTCAGCTCACCAGCAGCATACAGACCAAGGATTGGCCTATCTTCGGTGTCGAGTACCTGTGCCTGAGGATTGATCTTGAGCCCGCCAAAAGTGAAGGTTAGGCCACAAGTTACGGCGTACCCCATGTAAGGAGGCTCATTTAAGGTTAGCGCCCAGTTGGATTTTGGAGGCTCTACACCTTCCGTGTGCTTACCGTCCAACACCGTGGGGTTGTACTCGCCAGGCTGCACGGCAGCGTTGTACTCGCTCACTGTGGCCGCCAGCGCTTCTGGATCGATGCTCATGCCTTCGGCCAGTTCCTCGAAGGTGTTGGCCTCGACAACCGACGCCTGCGGGATGAAATACTCATCCCGTAGCAGGTGCTTAGTCTTCTGGTCGAATAGCTGAAACGCCACTCGCTGGGGCTGCTTCAGAATCTCCTTGCCGTACTTAGCATAGGTGTAGTTGCGAAGGTCAGCGCCCTCATCCACGAAGCGCTTCCCCTCAACGTTAACGATCAGACCAAAGGGATAGGAGTGCTTCTGGAAGAGGTCTGCGATTACCCTGTCGCCGGTGGGAGGTGCATTCATGTCCCAGGCTACTGCGTGGGAACCGCTCCAGTGGCCGAACGATTGCGCGCCAATATCCAGGGCCATTCGTATGCCGTCGCCGGTGTTAAACTGAGTGCCACGGACCTTGGCTAGCTCCCAGCCCTGTCCCAGATATCTGGTACGCATCTCGGCGTTTGCTTCGAAACCGCCACACGCCAGGACGACGGACCTGGTCTTGATTTCGTAATAACCTTCAGGGCCGCGCACCGTGATGCCTGTGATGTCGCCCTGGGTGTCGATATGTAATTTATCTGCCTTAGTGTCGTACATGATAGAGATGCCGTTTCGCTCGGCAATATCAAATTCCTGGTCTGACAAGCCCTTGCCCGCTCCCACTGCCTCGACGATGAGTCCTCCCCAGAAGCGGTACTTGCCCTCGTGCATGAATGACTGCCGTCCATAGGCAAGTACCATGCGTACACCCTGCTTCTGCAGCCACTTCATGGTTGGGAGAGACCGGCTGATGAGAACCTGTGCTAGATCGGGGTCCGACAGGCCTTCCGTCACTCGCATTAGGTCGTCGTAGAACTTGGCATGGGGGTATCTGCCGACATCCATATTTTCCCGCTCGTTCTCTGTGATGTCGGGAATTACCTCCATGATGTCGTCGATGCCGTTGTACACGAAGCGGAAAAGCCCACCGCTGAAGTAGGAGTTACCTCCTCGAAGGTATTCAGGCGCCTTCTCCAGCACAGCAACCGACGCCCCCTGCTCCGCTGCGGATAGTGCAGCGCTTAGAGCTGCGTTTCCCGCCCCTGCCACCACTACATCGAACTGCTTCTGTGTCGTCATTTACCTCTTGGGCCTCCAATTACTATTTCGCTGATTCTACGTGCGGTGAACTTGCAGGCCGAATCAATCCATTTTTGAAATTCGGTACTTAGGGCAGACGGTACATGAAACGCGACTACCTGTAAAGAAATTAGGTGGTCAAAGCCTGCTGTTAGTTCGCTCTTTATTGACGGCTGTAGGACATCAGAATGCCTTGCCGCAAAAACAGTCCGAAGGGGAAAAATTTCGGATAGTTGGATGTTCAGGAATCTGTCCATATAAACAAAGTGGGACAGGTGCGGCCCAACTTCTTGCTATGGCCGGCTAGATTATTTGGGCAACGACCATGGATAGCGTCGCAAGAATAAAACGTCAGCGTTTCTGGCTGCTGATCGGCTCCGGAGTTGCAATTGCTTTGGGGTTGGCAGGGTTACGCCAGATGGGGGAGGGAGAGCCTCAACCTGTGGGCCTTTACGTCATTTACTGGGTGGCTGCGACCCTGCTGGTCGGCCTAATAATACTTCTGGGCTATAACCAGGCCATAGTCTTTGCTTCCCTCATGCAGGTGTTGGGCAGGCTCTCGGAAGTCGCTGGCCAGAAGACTGGTTCTGACCTAGTTATGGTAGAACTTCAAATACCTTGGAATCAACTTTCGGCCTGCGCCTGAAGGCATTTGTTGATAACAAAAAGGAGACTTGTCTTCTGGATGTTATGCCTGATTTTGCGGAGAATAACCAATCCGCACTGGAGATAGTCAACAGGGTCCTGAGTGTGATGAGTGATACAGAATCTGAGATGCATTTGCCTCTTGTGGCCAGCTTATCGGCGATCGAAGGCATCGCTGGAAAGTCAGCAGGCGACATATTGGGTGAAGTACTGGTGATGTTGCCTGGGAGGTCAGCCCGTTTCTGGGTACACAGCGTCGAATCTACAGGGTTGGCCCCGATACCCTCGTATCGGACGATGCCCAGATAACCTCTGGCTATGAAAGTTTTAGAGTTCTGTCGGACGCAGGCCGAGACCTCACAATTGTAAAACGGTACGATGCTGCCATTCGAGGATCCGTCTAGGTGTCAGTTGACGGCCTGATTGTTGGCGTTTGGCGATTTCCGCCCGGGCACTACTTCTTTGGAGAGGACCAGTTCATTATCCCAGAGGGATTTAAAGGCGAGGAAACGACTGTTCTGCGCTTCGAGAACATGTCTGTCAGGGGCGATAAAGCTGTAAGCAAGATGGCAGGCTACTATTATTGAATTTTCATTTCTGATGCCAAATAAATCGGGTAATCCTTGAGATATCAATAACAATCGCTAATATCCTCGTACCTCGTTCGCAACCCAACTCTCCTCTTTTACGGCTACACTTTGCTAAGGCTTCGGCGATTTGGATCAATATTTTATACAAACCTTAATAAATTCTTAATCAATGTAAAAAACTATACCTATATTGCCTTTATCGATTGGATTCATTGCAATAAGATATCTTGTATTCAGATACCAATCATTGCTTTTGACGTAGGTCAAAAACAACTGTATAGACTGCGTGAAGGGCCGATAGACTCTTATGTGAAACTTGACACAATAGGATAAATGCGACTACAATTTGGAATTACTAGTGGAGTGCCCGATTCAACATTTAGACGAATGTGGGGCGTGGTGGGATGATCTTTAATGTGTCGCAGTTACTGAAGGAGCCGATAGGCTTCACCAGGGCGTTTACGGTCGATGAGACCCTGCCTTTTCAGGAGTTTGGTAATGACTCTCGCATAGTTGGCGATGTTCGGATGCTCAGAACGGATAAGGGCATTTGGGTAGAGGCTAAACTGAGCAGTCATATTAGATGCTCGTGTAGTCGATGCCTATTGGACTTCAACCAGCCGGTGGAATTAGATGTGCAAGAGGAATTCTTGCCTCGGATGGATGTTAGTTCAGGCGCAAAACTAGTTACTCCGTTAGAGTTCACTGAGGATTTTTATATAAGCCGGAACCATGTCCTAGATCTGACGGAAGCAGCGAAACAGTACATTGAAATGAATACGCCTATGAAGCCTGTCTGCACGGAGCAGTGCAAAGGCATATGCCTGAGGTGCGGCGTCGATTTAAATGAAGGGGATTGCCGTTGCCAGGGGAGCCAGATAGACCCTCGATGGGCTGCTCTACTCGACCTGGCTAAGTCGGGAACACTGGATGCCAACTAAAAGGCATATGCTAAAGTGCTAAAGATAGACCAATTGGTTTATTAATAGGAATGAATATTAAGGAAAAGATATGCCACCGCTTCCCAAAAAGAAACACTCAAAAAAGCGTAAAGGTGGGCGAACTGCTCACTTCGGGCTAAAGAAAACTACGCTAGCTGAATGTCCACAGTGCAGCAGCGCCAAACTGCCTCATAGGGTTTGCCCTTCATGTGGACACTACAACGGCCGCGAAGTCGTAGTTACCGACGTAGCCGACTAATATTAAGTATTCATATCTATTGTTGTTAAACGGGAGTTTACAGTCAGATGACTCTTAGCTTTATGTCGGCCACAAGAGGCCCGGAAGTCGGTTACCTCTTTCCGGGTCAAGGGGCGCAAGCCGTTGGTATGGGCCAACAGCTGTATAACGAGTCCCTTGCCGCTCGCGAAGTTTTCCAACAGGTTGATGAGGCTCTGGGCCGCAAATTGTCGGATATTCTGTTTAACGGTCCTGAAGAGGCCCTTCGGCAGACGATTAATGCTCAGCCGGGCATCATGGCTGTTAGCTTAGCCTGCATCAAGGCTATGGAAGAGAAGCTGTCACCGGACGTTCTGCCGCAGCCAGTCATGACTGCAGGGCATAGCCTCGGTGAATATACCGCTATGGCCGTTGCTGGCGTTCTGGACGTTGGTGACACGGCACGGCTGGTACAGAGGCGGGGCGAGCTTATGCAGGAGGCCTGCGAAAAGAACCCCGGCACTATGGCAGCCATTATTGGCCTGGACGAGATGACTCTTGAAGAGATCGCCAGGGAGACCGGCACCTACGTATCGAATATCAACACCGCCGAGCAGATCGTCATAAGTGGCGACAACATTGCCGTAGCCAGGGCATGCGACCTTGCTAGTGCTCGAGGCGCGAAGAAGGCGATCCCCTTGCGAGTGGGAGGCGCTTTCCACTCAGGCCTGATGGAGCCAGCCAAGGTTGGCCTGCTGGAAGCTATCGACTCGATGACATTCCACACTCCTGAGATCCCCATTATTGGGAACTGCAATGGCGAGCCCCTCACAACGGCGGAGAGCGTGAAGCAGGAACTGCTGTCACAGGT
>CAJWRP010000121.1 GCA_913046025.1 uncultured Chloroflexota bacterium | reverse complement strand
CCTTTTCGGATGGAGTGAGAGCAGGGGTATAGGGAATCTTTGCCAATAGTTGGGAGCGGAGATCCTCCAATTGCTTGGCATAATGGGCCTCGATCCTCTGCCCGGCTTGCGTAAGGGGCGGCGCTTCCTCCTCCTTGGCCGACCCGAGGCTTGCCGCCCCGAGGGAAAGGAGAATCAATCCGCTGTGGAATGCATTTTTCACTTTCATTGTCATCACTGGTTATTTTTTCAATTTGATTAATTGGACCATGGCTTCCCCCATGGCAAGGCCCACGTCCATGTAGGTCTGGGCGTTGCCGTTGTAGTGACTGTTGGAGGCCCCGCCCTGGCTGAGCGGGTGGGTGTAAACGGTGGCGACGTTGCCCTTGAACTCGGGGTACTTGCCGGACTTGCCGTCGACCCCGAACATCGCATCGAGGATCATGCCCTCGTTACCCGTGGAGCCCTTCTTGGTCTGCCCAAGCGTGGCGATGACGAAGTTCGCCTTCGGCGCGTCGAAGTCCTTGCGCAGCTGTTGGATCAATCGAACGAGGTTCTCTTCGTACTTGCTGGCGTGGGCTGCGTTGTAGCGGTCCTTGTCTCCCTGCCACCAGAAGAAGCCGGCGATTTCGTAGCGCTTGGTGTCGGGGTAGTACTTGTTGAGCTCGTCGAGGACCTTCTTCGCCCGAGCCACGTCTCCGTCGTACTGCATACCGGCATACCATCCGATGGGCACGGGCTCGGTGCCCTTGTCCCACTTGTCAGGGGACTCCTTGTAGCCCGCGTAGATCTTGCCCTCGTACTCATACTGCTCGGAGCCCGGAGGCAGCTGCGTGACTCGATAACGGGTTGTTGCTTCCCGACCGGTGCTGACTATTGCCATGCGCTTGCGATTAGCCGGATCCCGACCTATGGGCGCGTCGATGGCAGCCTCGTCTAGGCTCACGTTACCGTGCACCAGGGCTATGTAGACCTTCTTGCACTCCCCTGCCTTCATCGCGTCAGAGAGCTTTCGATGGGCCACCTCGTTTTTGGCCACCATCATAAGTCCAGAGGTATCTTTGTCCAGCCTATGTACGATGCCGGGACGGACAGTACCACCGATGCCTTGAAGGTCCGGACACAATGCTAATAGCGCATTGACCAAGGTTCCGTCTGGGTGGCCAGGGCCAGGGTGAACGGTTAGGCCCGCAGGCTTGTCTACTACGATTACGTCGGAATCCTGATACACAACGTCCAGGGGTATGTTCTGAGGCTTTAAGAGGCTCTCAACTGGTTCTGGGACTGTGACCACGATAAGTTGACCTACTTTGAGTTTCGTGGCTGCCTTGGTCGTGGCTTTGTTATCAAGGGTAACATTGCCCTGCGTGATCAGCTGTTGCAGCCGAGAGCGGGATAGGTCAGGACACACGCTGTCCAGGTATCGGTCCATCCGCACATCGGCTGTTTCTGCTGTAAATCGCAGTGTCTGTGTCAAGTCTTGCCAGCCTTCAGCTTCTCTTCGTCTTCAGGAGTCCTGTCAAAGAAGAGTAGGGTAACGATCAAAATGGTCATGCCTACGACTATTGATGAGTCGGCGATGTTGAATATGGGCCACCAGCCCACGTCGATAAAGTCCACCACAGCGCCCTCGGTGAGCCTGTCGATCAGGTTCCCAAAGGCGCCACCCAGTTGTAGCCCTATCGACAGGCGCAATACAGGGCGAACAACGGCGTGAGTTCTGTAGAAGTAGACCAGAAAGCCAACTGCTATGATCGAAGCCAGTATGAGAAACATCGTCTGGTTTCGCAACAGGCCAAAGGCTGTGCCTGTATTAGTCGCGTAAGTAAGGCGCAGAAAACCTTCATGCGGCCAAGACTGCCCAAGTTGAAAATTTGTCTTGATAAACAACTTCGACAGCTGGTCAGCCACCAGAACCGCAGGCAGCGTGGATAGAAGAATCCAGTCTTTGTACCAGACTAATTTGACATCGGAGTCTGTCGTTTTTTGATCAGTTTTGGAGATGAATTCCTCAGCTATGGGCCACTAGTCATCAGAAATTTGTCGGGCATCGGAGCGACCTGCATCAAGCATAACATACTGTGAATATCCGCTATAACAGCCTCGTGCGAAGCCACTTGCCACTGAAATAATAAGTAGCAAAGAAGAGTAGGCGGAGTGTCATATCGGCAACTATGGCCCACGGCACACCAAATTGCCCCAGTGATGTGTAGGTTGCCAGAGTAAAGGCCAGAGGTATCTCGAAGAGCCACATGGTCGACACTGTAATAATCATAGGCGCAACCATCGCACCTGATGTGTTAAACCCTTGGGTAAATACCTGCACCAGTCCCATTTGGGGGAATCCAATCTATCCCAAAATGAGAAAAGGACTGAGGATAAGGTGCGACACCCTGGTGGCCGTTGCAGCCCTCAAGGGCATCATACTGTCTCCAGACGCCTGCAGCGCACCACCAGTAATACGTTGAAAGCTGAGGACCATCATGGCCACGATCTGCACTCGCATGTATCCAGAGGCCTGGTCGATCACGGCATCGCTGAGACCCATGATTGCCAAAAGGAAATCGGTTAGCCACATAACCAGAGCAATGATGATTACGGCCAGCACTGCGGTAAGGGTTAAGGACTGAAGTAGAACGTGATTGGCGTAGGAGATATGGCGAGCCCCAACCGCCCTGGCGATCATAGACCGCATGCTGGAGTCCAGACCCATCCGGGCCATCATGATGGTGCTGAGGTAGGCCTGTGCCGCACCAAGTCCCGCAATCGCTTGGAAGCCAATGCGGCCTGCCCAGATAAGGTCGGCCAGCTGGTCAACGACGCTCAGGGCACTCTCGGCAACCTGCGGCCAGCCTAGATACTAGAGGTTCTTTAAAATACTGTCCTTGGTCAGGTCACGATTACGATTGGATGAACGGGAACGACGGTCCGACCGTGAAATTTTTTCGCGGTTCGTATCTGAGTCTACACTGTCTTCGGTTAAGCTAGCGCCGTCTTCTTCGCGGGCCTCATCATTTGCCATTCAGCCTTCCGGAAAACGTTAATTTCGACGGTTCAGAACTTCTCAACGTTAGACCATGCCTTTGCATCCAGTCTAACTTAAACCTTTAAGTAACGGCCTTCCATTGTGTAATTCTTATGTTATAATTACGTGTAAGTCAGTAATCACATAGTTATGGAGATGGATTTTGGTAGACGAACGGGAAGACCATACACACGAAGATCAGACTGAAGAACAGAGGGAATACAAAGTGGAAATAGAAGAGGAACAGGAAGATACTCCAAGGCTAAAAGCTAATTTGACCGACAGCATCGACACTCTGGTGGATGAAGTTAATAAGGTTGTGAGGGTGGCGATCATCAATAGCAAAGCAACGGCGGAAAGCATTGGCGATAACATACGTGAGACGGTAAGCAGTGCACGCGGCAACCGCGACAACGTCGTTATGGTCCGAGTGGACGATGACAGCCTTGGGAAGTTAAACGAGTTGGTTGACGCCGGCATCGTTAACAGCCGGTCAGAGGCCGCCGCAATGCTTATCACCGAGGGTGTTAAGGCGAAGCAGGGTCTGTTCGACAGAATCACCGCCAAAGTGGAGGAGATTCGCAAGGCCAAGGAAGAACTCCGCCTCATGGTAGAGGAGGAGCCTCAAGACTAGTCCCGGCATCGTCGGCTATAACAATTCTGTCAAAAGGCTCCGCAGGTCATCTTGACCTAGGGGCCTGGGTAAGGCGCGGGTCCTATCCCAACGGGTATTCTCTACAAGAGTATCTATGTCCCCTTCCCCAAGACCCAGGCCCGACAGTCTGGTCTCCAGCCCGCAGCGGGTCATGATCTGGGTTATCCGGGCGCAGGCTCCATCCAGGTCTTGAACGCCCAACGCCGTATATAGCGCCGGCATCTTGTGCGGAATACCCGGCGCGGCCCAACGCAGGAGAGTCGTCAGTGTCACACCTACGGCCTGACCGTGCTCAATTCTCCAGTAAAGGGTCAGCGGTATGCCTACTGCATGGCAGGCGTTAGGACGGCTATTGCTGTAGGCGATTCCCGACATTGTGGCGGCCATGGCACAGTGGGTCCTGGACTCTATGTCGCCCTGTATTGATGACCTGTCCAAATTTGTGTTGAATATTTGGATCACCTGAAGGTTAATGCCGTCCGTCACAGGTTCGGCCTCAGTGGACCAGTAAGACTCAATGGCGCTGGTGAATGCGTCCATACCAGTCACCGCGGCCAGGCTCTTCGACATGCTCATGGTCAATTCAGGATCCACAATCGCAACCGTCGGGAACATGTGGCGACTGGAAAGCCCCATGTGCTGCTTACCTTCACGGTCCCATAGCGCAGAAGACATGGTCACCTCGCTGCTGCTGCCGGACGTAGTAGGCACCGCTATGAATGGCAGTCCCGGTCCCTCGATTATCCTCTCGCCTAATGAGAACTCCTGAGCGGTGCCCTCTTTATTCGATAGGAGCGCCACAACTTTGGCAAGGTCCATTACGCTGCCACCACCGATGGCCACAACAACCTGGCTACCCGCCTCACGGCACAGGGCTGTCGCCACATCCGCTAGGTCGGGCGACGGGTATGGCGAGGCCTGATCGAACAGCGTAACCCGTCCCTCACCTAGATAATCCAACACACGTTGAAGGATTCCCCTACCCTTTAGACTAGACCGTCCTGTGACCAGAAAGATGCGAGAGCCTTCTCCCGCGATCTCATCCACATGGGCCCGAAGTTCGGCTAGTCTGCCAACACCGAAGATAACGCGCGTGGGGTTGTTCCAGGTAAACCTTGGTAAAAACTGTTCCATATGTTTGATGCCTCTTTATATTTAAATAACCAACTCGAAATCCACCAACCCAACTGGCGTGCCGTTTATTAGAATTTCCCACTTGAAGACCTTCGGACTAGTTCAGCCGTTGGCCTTCTGTTGATGAATAACATAATCAATGATCAGTTTCTGGATATCCTTTGAGGCTAATGTGAGGTCCTGTTCGAACTCAGGCCGCGCCTTTGCGTAGTGCTCACTCATGGCTCGAAGATTTGTCTTGTTGAACAGATTTTTTAATGGCTCAGGCAAGAAATTTCATCTCCAAGACAGGATTTAGCTTCAAATCTACCAGACACCTCCCGTCGCCAAATCGATCTGTATGATACCGGAAACCTCAATGCAACAGGCCTGGAGTGGTTAGGTACAACATAATTAAGAGAACAAATACTATGTATTCGGAAAGATGACTTATGCTGACCACATCCCTCACCTAACATGATTTATGCATATTATTTTCAACAGGAGACCGGTACTAGATGCCCCAGCATTTCAGCAGGACCATTTCATCAACATTTGAAGACATCCTTAGTAGGACGAAGGATGGCCTAAAGAGGGAAGGCTTCGGCGTCCTTACCGACATAGACTTTTCCGCCACTCTTAAAGAGCAATTGGATGTGGACTTCCAGAACTATCGCATTCTGGGCGCATGTAACCCTTCTCTTGCCTACCAAGCATTGAAAGCCAACAAAAAAATCGGCGCGATGCTTCCAAGTAACATCATTGTGCAGGAGCGCGCGGAAGGATACATCGAAGTATCGACTGTGGACCCTGCAGAAAATCTGAATATTGTTGGCAACCCAGACCTGGCCGCCATTACGGAAGAGGTCCGATCAAGGCTAAAGTCTGTGGTCAAAGGCCTTTAATTGGACAACTTGAAGGATTTTGTGTATCCCCGCTAATGCCAACTATTGCTTTCAGCAGGCTATTACTAGCCTTGATATGAGTTGGCCAACACCACTACTTATATGGCCTGTGACATTACTCGGTCAGAGAAGTCATTTATTTAAATAGGGGCTCGAAATTTTGCTGCTGAATTCATACATCCACAAATTGAATAAAATGGATATAATACGAGGTAGCTGTCAATCGAGGGATGTCGTCAGATTTAAAAGAGTTGCCCGGCACCAGTCAGTTGTCAATTTTTGGTCAAGAGACTAGAGATTTTCAGAATCATTTCAAGAAGTGGATTCGCTGGCATAGAATTTCAAAACCTTGAAGAAAAAATTAACGGGGTTCCTCCCTGGAAGTCTCAATATCGTAGGAGTGCGAAATAGATAAACGGTGTTCCTGCGTGCCAATGCTCATCATGATAAAATCGACGTCATGAAAAAAATGGCGATTGTCTTCGCGGTCCCTTTTCTGCTAACCGCATGCCTGCAATTAACACCAACGGTTTCCACAGAATTCTCAGAGCTTGAGGCCAAGGCTGTGTTCGAGAGGGAGATACGACTAATGTGCAATCACAAGAAGTCCAAGATCCCCGCTATCCTTGCACAGATCGACGCATCAACTGCTGAGGCAACCATCGATCATTGGGTTTTTGATTTGGAGGGTATGCAAGCGTTGGTCTTCCCGTCAGGTATTGCCACCGGGGACTACGTTAGAGAGATCAATTCAGGCATCTGTCGTTAGAGAATCTTGCCTGATATCGGGTCCAAAACCAGCACCACTTCGTTGACCTTCAATCCTAGGGAATCTCGCACCTTGAGCAGTGCCTCCAGCGCCTGCTCACGAGTCCCCCAACCCACTTCACGAATGATATCCGCTAGCTCTTCGCCCAGGTCAACCACGCCCTGAGATGTCGTCTTAAAGGCTCCATACAGCTGACTCCACTGTTGTAGGGATAGCTCCATCTTCAGCTCGCAATAGCGTATTGCCCACGTGAAAAACCACGGTGTGCCGAACTCCGGTGGTGAGCTGCTGCTTATTCCTTG
>CAJWRP010000120.1 GCA_913046025.1 uncultured Chloroflexota bacterium | reverse complement strand
AAAGTCCGAATTGAACAGGACATTTATCATGTGACCGATATTGTGATCGCCGTCCATGTAAGCCTGCGCCAGGATGTCGATAGCTTCGGGGTCTCTGGGCGGCGAGTAAGGCCACTGTGGGACCGGCTCCTCGTCAGCCACGAAGTAGTCGTACAGGTGTCGTGATATGTATCGCGCTGTGGCAGGCTGCTGGCAGATGATGCGAATGATGTCATCGCCATTCAGGTCGCCGCTCTCACCCAAGAAGGTCTTGTCTCCGTGATCGTGGTCATTATCACGGAAGTCGAAGTGCCATGCAATGCGTCCGTAGGGCCATATGGAGTCCTTTGAGGCCCGCATCGCCATGTATTCGGCATTACCCAGCGTCCAGCCTGTAAAAGCCCGAGACGCCTCTTTGACGTCGTCTTCGCTGTAGTTGCCAATGCCCAGGGTGAATAGCTCTAGCAACTCCCGGCCCCAATTCTCGTTAATGGCGCCGTTGTGGTTGTCCTGGTTGTCCAGCCAGATAATCATGGATGGGTCTTTGGCTAACTCGATTAACAGATCGTCAAACTTGCCCAGTCCATAGTTGCGGAACATGTCGATCTGGTTGAGCAATGCCCTAGCCTGGTTGGTCTTGGCGTATCCTGTGGCGAATATGCCGTGCCAGAAGAGGGCTATCTTCTCCTGCATGGGGGCTTTTGTCGTAACCATGCGGTATAGCCAATAGGCGGCAGCCGAGTTGGCGAAGCGAAGCTCGTGCATGTCCGTGTGGTAGCGCTTTATGAGGTCGTCGGGGAGGTTCTGCGGGTTCTCTGCTCGCATCAACTCATCGACTGCGTCCTCGTAGCTCATAGACGAGTAGTGACTTAGCTCCTCAGGCGTAGCGCCGAAGCTGGCCCTGCGAAGAAGGTGGGCGAACTGCGAAGTGTCCTTGGCCGTCGTTGTTGTCATCTTCTTATGTCCTCGTTTACTTCCCGGTGAAGTTCAATTTTTCGAAGTTGCCGTTTACGATCGACGGGGCGTCCACGCCCATCCAGTCTTCCAGAAGCTCTGTATAGGTGCCGCGGAAGTCGTTGCTGAAGTGCATGTCGCCTTCCAGCTGGTCGTCTGATTTGAGGGAGGGCTGGTCGCCATAAAGACCGCCGTTGACCGACCCGCCAATCACGAAAGCAACTCCTCCAGAGCCGTGGTCGGTGCCGGAGCCGTTGTCCTTGATACGACGTCCGAACTCGGAGAATATGACAATAATTGTGTCCTTGTCATAGCCGTGCTCCTCCATGTCATCCATGAAGTCGCTGACGGCCGACGACATGTCGCCAATTAGCCCGGTGTGCAGCGGGACCTCACCCGAGTGGTGATCGTAGCTGCCTTGGCCCGTGTAGTAGATGCGGGTGCCGATGTCGGCGAACATGATCTGAGCCACGTCCTTAAGGCTTTTCGCCAACGGGTTGTCCGCATATTCCACGCTGGAGGAGTATTTTTGAGGCGCGGTACCAAGTATGTCGGCTCCCTTCAGTACTCCCTGGCCAGTCTGGTGAATGAACTCCTTTACCGCGTCTCTGCCTGAGCCGCCATACATCTGGGAGAACATTGCCAGAGTTTGCTGGCGAATCTGGTCGTCTTTGATGTCGGGGTAGAGGCCATACGTAGCCAGGTCTCCTACTGATGCCACCGGTACGCCGTTGGCGGAGAGTGCTCTGGGCAGGCCTCGCCCAAAGTTCACGGCTGTGAGAACGTTTTCGCCATTGGGATCGAGCTCACGTACCGTTTTGCCCAGCCAGCCCTCGTTGATAACTTTAGTTGGCTCGGCAGTGTGCCAGATGTCCATGGATCGGAAGTGAGAGCGGCTCGGAGTCGGGTAGCCAATGCCGTTAATAATGGCCACTTTGCCCCGGTCGTAAAGGTTCTTGATAGGCGCCATGGCTGGATTCAATGACAGCTTGTCGTCCAGTGGCAGCACCTTTTCTCGGTCGAAGCCCACGGTTGGTCGATTGTCGAAGTACTGTCCATCAGTGTATGGGATCACCGTGTTTAGGGCGTCGTTGCCGCCGGTGAGTTGGATGAACACCATGGATTTGTCGTTTCCGTTCGAGCCATTGGAACTCACAGGGATGCTCCTTTCCGTGGGTAAAGACAGTGGTGTCTGTTAATTGCCCGATATTTGGTAAGCTTTAGAAGTTTGATCGACAAGAAGTTTCCACTATTTTGAAGCCTCTGCTCTCCTTCGTCAAGCCCTGTATATTGGTGCAAATTACTGTTATATCATCAACCTATTCGGATAAGTGCCAATAGCGTTATTCTGCTTATAAGTTATGCCCATCTGAGTGAGATGAAAATCCACTCTCTAGGCTGGTTCTGTAAGTGTGAAGTTCCGCTAACAAGAGGACTTTGCCGGGCCAGATGATATGGCACGGAGGCCTGTACTTCCACCTGTTTGGTAGGCATGGGCAACGCGTGATAGGATGTGCCGAAACTGGCTGGAATCCACGTTAACGTCAGCCAGGGTAGCGGCGAAACTGCGGGCAATGTATGGAAGTGAGAGGTGACCCATGACTATCCTGAAGTATTCGATAGACGAGTTTGTGCACGATATGTCAGACCTAATGGAGGGGCAGCCGGAACAGGACAAGCTGTTCGACAAGGGTTCTTCTTATCTGGACAAGCTGATTAATAGCCCTAACGCCATTCCTGAAGAGTTCAGGAATCCATCAGGCAACAGCAACCACGGCTCTTACCGTCTCCACTACAGCGAGGATAACGGTCTGCTTGTGACGGCAGTGGTCTGGGGGCCCGGCGACCACCTAGGGCCACACGACCATCGCACCTGGGGCATGATAGGCATCATAGGCAACGAGATCACGGAGACCCGGTTTCGCCGAGTGGACGACCGCGAAAAGGAAGACTACGCCGTCCTTGAACAGGACCGTGTAGCCGTAGTGAGACCCGGTGATATTTCCCTGTTGATTCCAGAGGTGGACGAGATTCATCAGATGGATAACTTCACAGACCGCTCCACGGTTGAGATCCATGTGTACGGCCATGACCTCCGTGGCCTGGAGCGGACCAAGTTCGACCTGGAGACAGGGAAAGTAAGCTACTTCGCCACCCAGAAGTTCAACAACTGCTAGCTCCGGGAAGCTGCCCCACGTGCTTCCCGGCACTCAATCTAACCAGTAAATTTTAGGTGATTCCAAAATGGCCTCAACTACATCTGCCAAGCATCTAGAACTGCTTTTGAAGGGCAAAACCCAGTTCGCGCTCATCGACGTTCGGGATACCGGCGAATACAACAGCTCGCACATTCCTGGCTCTAGCCTTATACCTCGCAAACAACTGGAGTTCGACATATCGCGATCCGTGCCCGTTGCCAGCACACCGATAGTCCTGTGCTGCGACGACGGCAGGCGCTCGTCCTTGGCCGTGGAAACTCTAAAGAAGTTGGGATACAGCGAAACAACGGCTCTGGAGGGCGGAATAAATCGATGGGTTACCGACGGCCTTCCGACAGAGTGGGGCGTCAACGTTCCCAGCAAAGACTTTGGCGAAAAGGTCGAGGTTGAGTATCACGTACCCGAAATTGAGGCCACCGATCTGCAGGAGCGCATTAAGCGGGGCGACGAGATGGTCATCTTGGATACCAGGACGCCGGAAGAGTACTCGCGGTTCTGCATTCCAGGAGGTCGCAGCGTTCCTGGAGGTGAGTTGGCTCTGCACATCACAGACATAACCAAGGACCTGAGCGCCGCCGCCACGGTCATAATCAACTGCGCTGGCAGGACCCGCAGCATCATCGGTACCCGGGTGTTGCAGCGCATGGGCATCAAGAACATTTTGGGCCTGAAAAATGGCACCTCGGGCTGGGTGCTGGCTGGCTATGGGCTAGAGACAGGTGCCGATCGCCTGACACTGGAGAACCCCTCTGCCGAGGCCGTGGCTGCCGCGGAGGCCTATGCCGATAAGCTGACCGAAGAAGATGGCGTGCGGCCAATAGATGTGGCCGGACTTCGCGAATTACAGGACGGAGCCTCGACAGACACGACGTATCTCGTGGACGTGCGATCTCATGAGGAGTACCTCGCGGGACATATACCTGGGTTCAGATGGGTTCCCGGTGGTCAGGCTGTGCAACGAACGGATGAGGTCGCCGTCGTGAAGAATGCCAACGTGGTCTTCGCCTGCGATGGCAAAGCAAGAGCTACGCAGACGGCATCCTTCTATCGCCAGCTGGGCATAGAGCACGTTTTCGTGTTGCAGGGCGGAACTATGGCTTGGCAGGCAGCGGGCGAAAAGCTGGAACAGGGCAACTCGGTTGAAGAGGCTTTGGGCTTGGCAACGGCCAGCGCGAAAAGCAAGCCGGTGTCGACTAAAGACGCCGACTCGATGCGGCCCATCAACACGATATTCGTAGACACCAGCCAGGACTTCGCCAGAGCTCATGTACCGGGCTCAAACTGGATTACCCGTGGCTGGCTTGAGCTGAACATAGACCGGTTCGCCCCTGACAATTCGCAACCGATTTTGGTGACATGCACCGACGGGCAGAACTCGGTATTCGCGGCGGCTACCTTGATTGATATGGGGTATTCGGACGTTTCCGTGCTGCAAGGCGGCCTTCGGGCGTGGCAGGCAGATGGACTCGACGTAGAATCTGGTCTGACCGGCGTGATGGCGCCTCCCAGCGATGTCCTGTACTCCGGCCCTGACCGCACATACGCCGAGATGATGCACTACCTTAGGTGGGAGACTGCCTTGGGCGAGAAGTACGCCTAGGTATTTCGGACGCTTCCGAACGGACTCTGATGGCCAGTGGCTCGACAGGACCATACTCTGTCGAGGATGCTCAATGAAATCGGCACTCACCACGAATGTTGAGTAAATTACGTTCGGCCTGAGCGTGTCGCAGGCTTGCCCGCAGAAACGCTTCTATCTGTACAAGAAATAGTCAACCTAAGCTATTTCGTCGAACATCTCCGTGACATGGGTGGATGCCAACAGCGGATAGGCCTGATCGAAAAGGCTGGTGATTGATTCGGTCTGGCGCAGGGCGTCCCGAGATTTCTCGTATTCGGCCATGGAAGGCCATGTCTGCTCGGTGACTAACGTGCCGTGGGCTCCCAATGCCTGCCGGTAAATTGACAGGGCAGGGAAGCCCGCCTCTTCGGTCGCAGGCGTAATTTGCCGGATAACCGTGAGTAGCTTGCCACCCTCTCCGGGCTTTGGCGTGTACGTTCGGCGCACCATCAACATCAGGCGTTTCTCCCGTCCCTCTCTAAATTAACTTACTTGCCTTCCAACACGAAATCGGCAATACGCTCGCCGATCATCATCGTCGTAACGTTGGTGTTGGCTCGTATGCAATCTGGCATTATGGACGCGTCCACCACGCGAAGATTCTCGATGCCGTGCGCCCTGCCATGCTGGTCCACCACTGCCATTGGGTCAGAGGCCGGGCCCATCTTGCAGGTCGCCG
Source organism: uncultured Chloroflexota bacterium (assembly GCA_913046025.1). The sequence goes on along the minus strand of CAJWRP010000120.1, from coordinate 1,327 downwards.
TAATGTGCTGGCCCGTGGTTACCTCTCGCATCATCCAGTCGTCCATGGCATCGTCGGATGCCAACTCCGAGTCCAGAGGCTCTATGCGGTCTTCTACCATGTCGGCGATATCCGGGTGCTTGGCGAGTTCCAGAGCCTTGCGGACGCCTTCGCGCACCCGCTCCCGGTCGAATGGGTGGTCGAAGTAGTTGTAGAAGATATCGGGGTGCTCTTTGGGGTCAGCCGACTTCAGCTTCAATTCACCCGAGCTAAGGGCCAAGTCCAGTATCACTGTCAATCGGAGGCCTATTGGCGTATTGCGGTCCCCACCACGGTCCACGCGTCCGGTGGCGAAGGACAGCATCGAGATCTTCATGTCGTTGCGCATGTCCGAACCGGTGGCGGTGTAGCGGCACATCACGCCATTTCTTGGGGCTAATGAGTCGAACTCGTAGCCTGGCTTCGTCTTCCAGGTGATCCAGGTCGAGGGGTGGTCTCGCAGGTTCTGGCCCACGCCTGGTGCGTCCTTGACGACAGGTATGCCGAACTCCTGGAGGTGAGGCGCAGGGCCCACACCGGAAAGCATCAGAATCTGGGGCGACGCGACGGCTCCTGCGCTCAGGATAATCTCGTTGCCTTGCACCTGGAATATCTCGCCTCCGCTCTCGACCTCGACACCTGTTGCGCGGTTTCCTTCGAATAAGATGCGCTGGATATGGCAGTTGGGCCGTAGCGTCAGGTTTAGGCGATGACGTGAGGTGCTAAGGTAACCTATGTTTGTGCTCCACCGAATGCCCTCGGGATTGTTGAACGGCGTCGACCCCACGCCGGTAACGTCGGGATTATTCTGGTCCGGGCCGTCGGGGTGGCCGGCATCGCGGCAGGCATTGTAGAAGGCAACTTGCGCAGGGGGCCAGTCCTCGCGCTTATAGCGGCGGGCTATGATAGGCCCGTCCGTGCCGTGGAAGTCGTCGGAAAAGTCAGTATCGGTCTCCAGTTTACGGAAGTAAGGCAGAAGATTCTCGAACTTCCATTCGTCATTGCCCTTGGCCGCCCACGCGTCGTAATCCTCGGGCATGCCGCGCAGGAACACCTGGCCGTTGATGGCGCTAGAGCCGCCTGTGACTTTGCCTCGAGGGACCATCATGGGCTGCGCTCTCTCGGTAGGCTGACCCCAGAACTGCCAGTTGTGGTCGGTTGTGACAACGTCGATGCCCGTAGCGTAGCCGAACTTCACCTCGTCGGGCAGGCTGTCGATGTCTGGATAGTCCGGCCCTGCCTCAAGCAGTAGCACCGAGGTGTCCGGGTTCTCAGTCAGCCGAGTCGCCATAATGGAGCCCGCAGAACC
>CAJWRP010000119.1 GCA_913046025.1 uncultured Chloroflexota bacterium | reverse complement strand
CCGACATCAACACAACCCTGGCTATTGCTCTGGTTGCCATGTTCATGGTCCACTTCTGGGGCTTCTCTGCTCTGGGATTCATGGGGCACATGGGCAAGTTTATCAACTTTAAGGACGGGCCAATCGGATTCTTCGTTGGCATCCTGGAAGCGATAAGCGAGGTTGCCCGGATAATTAGCTTCACTTTCCGTCTATTCGGTAACATATTCGCTGGCGAGGTTTTGCTAGTAGCCATGGGCTTCTTGCTCCCGCTAATTGGCATCATACCGTTCTTGGGTCTGGAGCTATTCGTAGGAGTTATCCAGGGCTTCATATTCGCTATGCTGACCCTGGTGTTCGCGGTCATGGCAACGACTAGCCACGGCGGCGAGGAACATCACTAAGTCTTGTAATTAACAGCCCCCCATAGAGAGAGCGGCTGCATGATAAATCAACAAACATTAACGAAGGAGTTAAACATGCTAGAAGGTGACATCAGTAGTATCGGAGCAGGACTGGCTATTGGCCTGGGCGCTATCGGCCCTGGCATTGGTATCGGACTTCTCGCCGCGAAGGCCATGGAGTCTCTGGGACGCAACCCAGAAGCCGCCGGACCAATTCAGCAGAACATGATTTTGGCCATCGCATTCGCCGAGGCCATCGCAATTTACGCGCTAGTCGTCGCGGTCATCATCAAGTTCGTATAATTCGTGTCATTCGTCTAACTGGACAGTGGCCTAGAAATCTCGGATGCTGCCGACCCACGAATACGGCCTATTTAGAGGAGAAGGCATGGACGCCTTAGGAATAAACTTACCTGGGCTGATTACTCAGATAGTCAGCTTCTTGATTCTTTTTGCAGTACTCAAAATTCTGCTATACAAGCCTATTCTGAAAATGCTGGAGCAGCGCAGCCAGAAGATCCAGGAGAGCCTGGAGTCTGCTGAGCGCGTCAGCAAAGAAGCAGCATCACAGCAGGAAGAGATGCAAGGCCAGATTGAGGCCGCCCGAACGGAGGGCCAACAACTGATAGAGCAGGCCCGAGAGGTTGCCGACAGGTTCCGCGAAGAGGAGCTGGCGAAGGCTCGGGTTGACATAGAAAACGAGCGAACGAGGGCAGCGGCCAACATCCAGCGAGAGCGGGACGCGGCCATAGAAGATCTCCGACGTGAGTTTGCCAGCCTGGCCATTACAGCCGCCGAAAGGGTGATCGAAAGGTCCCTGGACGACTCCGCACACCAGGACATCATCAACCGCGTCCTTGAAGAAGGTAACGCTCAGGCGAACCGGAACTAGCCTGCTTCCTGCAATAGCGCAGGGGCACAACGCCAAAATCTACGGAAGAGATAGAGTAGACATATGCCAAAGGGTGCGTCAGCACGCAGATATGCCCAAGCCGCTTTCGAACTGGCCCTGGAAAAGGACGAGTTAGAGACGTGGTCTGATGATCTGGGCTACCTTGCACAAGCAATGGAGACCCAGGAGTTTTCAGAAGTTCTGGATGCTCCACAGGTCACTGTTGCTCAAAAAATAGCGCTGATCGACGAGACTGTAGGCGAGTCTATAAATCCGCTTACCCGTAACCTATTGGCTCTGCTTGCCAGCCGCAACTCCGCTGGCCTCTTGACTGATGCCTTGGATGCGTTCCAGGAGATGCTGGATGCCCATCGCGGCATCGAACGCGCAGAGCTTACATCAGCAGTACCCCTATCAACAGAGCAGCAGTCGAAGATTAAAGCTATGCTGACAGAAATGGTGGGGAAGGATATCTCCCTCACTGTTCGAGTTGATCCCGAAATCCTTGGCGGCATCGTTGCCAGGGTAGGCGACCGAGTAATCGACGGCAGCACCCGCACTAAGTTAGAGGGGCTGCGACGTGAGCTTGTACAGCAAGCTTAATTTAGAATAGTAAATCCCCATAACCCACGGAGGCTGGAATGGCAGTCAGAGGACAAGACATAGCGTCGGTCATCAAGCGACAAATCGAAGGATTTGGCCAAGAGCTTGGAATGGTAGATGTTGGCACTGTAATCGAGGTCGGTGACGGCATCGCGCAGATCCACGGACTATCGGGCGTGGCTTACGGCGAACTGCTCTCCTTTGAGGGAGGCGTCATGGGAATGGCGCTGAACCTTGAAGAGGACAGTGTTGGCGCAGTTATCATGGGTGACCCCCTGGGAATTAAAGAGGGCACCGAGGTACGCAGCACCGGACGAGTGGTTGTCGTGCCAACGGGCGAGGATCTGAAGGGCCGCGTTGTGGATGCCCTGGGACAGCCTATCGACGGCAAAGGGCCAATAAATACCGACACCACTCGTGAAGTTGAGGTTGTCGCTCCTAACGTTGCCATCCGTAGCCCCGTGAACAGACCGGTTCAGACTGGCATCAAGGCCATTGACGCCATGATTCCGGTAGGCCGAGGGCAGCGCGAACTTATCATCGGAGACCGCTCCACCGGCAAGACCGCTATTGCCCTGGACGCCATCATCAACCAGAAGGGTGGCGACCTTGTCTGCATTTACGTAGCCATTGGCCAGAAGGCCAGCAAGGTGGCCCAGGTACTGGGACTACTGGAAGAGCACGGCGCCATGGAGCACACCATTATGGTGGCCGCAAACTCATCCGATCCTGCTTCTATGCAGTACTTAGCCCCTTACACCGGTTGCGCCATGGCCGAAGAATTCATGTGGCAGGGCAAGGACGCTCTAATTATTTACGACGATCTTTCCAAGCACGCCTGGGCATACAGGCAGATGTCCCTGCTGCTCAGAAGGCCTCCCGGGCGCGAAGCGTATCCCGGTGACGTCTTCTATCTTCACAGCCGCTTACTGGAACGCGCAGCCAAGTTGGACGAAGCCAACGGCGGCGGCTCAATAACGGCCTTGCCGATTATCGAGACACTGTCAGGTGACGTTTCCGCATACGTGCCAACCAACGTTATTTCAATTACCGACGGACAGATATACTTGGAGCCGGAATTGTTTAACGCTGGCCTCAGGCCTGCCGTTAACGCTGGCCTTTCGGTTTCTCGAGTGGGCAGCGCGGCACAGACACGCGCCATGCGAGGTGTCGCGGGTAGACTTCGACTGGACCTGGCGCAGTACCGAGAACTGGTAACCTTCGCTCAGTTTGGTACTGACGACCTCGACTCGGCTACCAGGCAACAACTAGAGCGTGGACAAAGAGCAACTGAAGTTCTGAAACAGGGAATTAGCTCTCCGCTGCCAGTTGAGCAGCAGGTAGCCATACTGTTCGCCCTGAATAACGGCCACCTGGACGACGTCGAGATTCCACGAGTTACAGCGTTCGAAGAGGGTTTCCATAGCTACATGCTGTCCAGTCACAAAGATATTCTAGAGAAGATAGCCGCAGCCGGAGACATCGCAGAGGACGTCGCTGAGTCGCTGGGTACTGCTATTAATGAATTCAAGGCCAACGTGCCTTACTAAATAGGGCCAACAATAAATGCCTAGTGTAAGACAAATCAAACGACGCATTCGGAGCGTCGAAAATACAGCCAAAATAACCAAGGCCATGTCTATGATAGCGGCCTCGAAGATGCGCCGCGCTCAAGAAGCCGCCTCGCAGGGTAGACCTTACTCAGAGCACATGCAGAATCTTCTGGCCAACTTGGCCGCGCAGCCGATGGATGATGACGAAATTCATCCCCTTCTTCAGCGGAGGCCCGTCACCAATATAGGGCTCATAGTGATTTCACCCGACCGCGGGCTCACTGGTGGCCTGATATCTAACATCAATAGGGCGGCGAGCGCATTCATTGAAGAGCAAGAGGCTAACGTCAAAACCGTCGCAGTTGGTCGCAAGAGCAGGGATTTCCTTGTCAGGACTGGGCTGGACGTAAGGGCCGTATTCTCAGACTTGCCTGACAGGCCGCTCCTTACTGACATCACACCGGCAGCGCACATCCTGATTGAAGACTTCACGAACGGCGAAATGGATGCCGTTTACGTAGCCTACTCAGAATTTGTGAACACGACAGTTCAGAGGCCCAAAGTAGAGCAGTTGCTCCCAGTCGTTCCTGCCGAATTAGAGGCGACACAGGCGGTGGGCTATATTTTTGAGCCAGATGCACAGACTGTACTTTCAGAACTGCTTCCGCGATATGTAGAGATGCAGTTGTATCACGCCTTGCTAGAGGGCAACGCCAGCGAGCAGTCGTCCCGAATGGTGGCTATGCAAAACGCCACCGACAGCGCAGACGAAATGGTTGACGACCTAACACTGGTCATGAACAAGGTAAGACAAGAAACGATCACCAGAGACCTACTGGACATAGTAGGCGGAGTAGCCGCAGTAGAAGGCTAACCCGTCAGTTCAGCCAATTTCAGGAGGAACGATGGCAACCGGAAAAATCACTCAGGTCATCGGCACGGTGGTAGACGTAGAGTTCCCGCCGGGAGATATGCCTGCTATTTTCAACGCTCTCGAGACCAGTATAGGAGACCAGAAGTTGGTTCTTGAGGTTGAGCAACATATAGGAAACAACTGGGTCAGGTGCCTCGCCATGGGTGCAACCGAGGGGCTGGTCCGCGGCAGGGAAACAGTGGATACTGGTGCGCCAATTTCTGTTCCAGTAGGCGATGTTACCCTGGGCAGGCTGTTCAATACCCTAGGCAACCCTCTAGACGACCTTGAGGAAATTGAAGCCTCACAGACGTACCCGATCCACAGGAAGCCACCAGCTTTCGATCAGCAGTCGACACAGGTTGAAGTGCTGGAAACCGGTCTAAAGGTCATGGACCTTATCACTCCCTTCACCAAGGGCGGCAAGATTGGCGCTTACGGTGGAGCCGGAGTTGGCAAGACGGTAATTATTCAGGAGCTCATCCACAACATTGGCACCGTCCACAAGGGCGTTTCCGTGTTCGCTGGTGTTGGTGAGCGCTCCCGTGAGGGCAACGACCTCTGGAACGAGATGAAGGAGTCTGGCGTGCTTGCCAACACGGTGCTCGTATTCGGCCAGATGAACGAGCCTCCGGGAATTCGCGCACGAGTTGCCTTGACCGGCCTGACTATGGCTGAATACTTCAGAGATGAGCGCAGCCAGGACGTTCTTCTGTTCGTTGACAACATTTATCGATATATTCTAGCTGGCATGGAGGTCTCGGCCCTGTTGGGCAGGATGCCTTCCGCTGTTGGTTACCAGCCCACGTTGGGTACTGAGATGGGTGACTTGGAGGAGCGAATTACCTCCACCAAGGACGGCTCCATTACGTCTTTCCAGGCAATTTATGTGCCAGCTGACGACTACACCGACCCCGGCATCGTAACGACGTTCGGTCACCTGGACGCTGTTGTTGCGTTGGAGAGGTCTTTAGCCGCCCAAGCACTGTTCCCGGCGGTTGATCCTCTAACTTCCTTCTCAAGAATTCTTGAGCCTGCCGTTGTGGGCCAAGAGCACTACGACGTTGCACGAAACGTGCAGCAAGTGCTGCAGCGCTACACAGAGCTACAGGACATAATCGCCATTCTTGGTATCGAAGAGCTGTCAGATGAGGACCGCCTGACAGTGACACGCGCTCGTAAGATCCAGCGCTTCCTCACCCAACCCCTCACTGTGGCAGAGGCGTTCACAGGGCAGGAGGGCCGATATGTTCCCGTACGCGAGACTGTCCGCGGGTTCAAGGAAATTTTGAACGGCGACCACGATGCGCTGCCAGAGCAAGCCTTCTACATGGTTGGCACCATCGATGAAGCTGTCGAAAAGGCCGAAAAGATGCAGGCAACGGCGTAACCCGGTACATCATAGCCTGCAGAGGACTTATCAATGGCTCCAATGAAATTAGAAATAGTAACCGCCGAGAGACTGGTGTACTCCGAAGATGTGGACATCTTGGTGGCACCAGGCATCGACGGTGAACTAGGCATATTGCCTCGGCACGCGCCCCTTCTCACAGTCTTGCAACCTGGAGAAATTCGGGTCACGAAGGAAGGCAACGAGAGCTTCATCGCCGTTAGCGGTGGCTTTCTCGAGGTCATGTCCAACACAGTAACCATATTGGCAAACACCCGCACCTGTCCGCCGCCAATAATCGGCAGATTGGGCAGATCAAACACCAGAATGCCGCCGGCATTATGGCGTGCGGTGTTGCCGTAAACATCCGCGCGCCGGCTGTTTTCAATCTCAATCCCGGCGACATTATACTCCGCGACCGATCCCCGAACGATGATGTTCTCGGACTGGCCGACATAAATGCCCGCATCCGATGCGCCGCGCACCGTGACGCCATCGATCAGGACATCATGGCTTTCCACCGGATAGACGCCATAGGCACCGTTGGTTTCCTTTGCGCCACCGGTCCATTCGACCCGGATATTCTTGTAAACGATCCGATCGGCACCCTTGGACTTGATGCCATCGCCGCGGGTGTCCTCAACAGCGAAATCTCTGAGCACCACGTCATCAGACGTGACGAGCAACCCCTCCCCCGCCGCCATTTGCCCCTTGAAGGACAAAATTGTCTTATCGGCCCCCGCGCCACGAACAGTGACGTGCTCGATATCCAGCGACAATCCGTCGGTAAGATCAAACCTCCCCGCGCCAATCTGGACGATGTCGCCGGGCTGTGCCTGGCGGCACGGGACCTGGATTACGTCCTGGCGGTTCGTGCCTCCTCGGAAAGCGGCGGCCGCTCGCTGATCACCATTTCGGCGATCAACAGCATCAGCGCCAAAATCACGAACCAGGCGTATTGGTCGGCGAGATGCTCGCCCTCGCTGGTCTCCAACTCTCGTTGTGCCTTGTCGGCAATGTGTTCCTCGAACATCGGCCACAGGTTGATCGGCCCGGTGCGGCCGGCCAGATAGTCGCCGGTGACGGATTTGGGGTTCTCCATGATGTCGCGCGGCGTGCCGGTGGATT
>CAJWRP010000118.1 GCA_913046025.1 uncultured Chloroflexota bacterium | reverse complement strand
CAGCCGACCTGCCGCTCGTATCCCACGATGGACGCAGTAAGGGCGTCGTTCATGCAGTTCTGGCTGTTGACCACGACGCCTGTTGGTGAAAGGAATCTCTTGATGAAATGACTTGCCCACTCTGTGTCATAGGACTTCACTGCCAGGAAAATGATGTCAAAGGGCTCCACAATGTTGATGGCGTCCGTGGCATGAACGGCCTTCACTGGAACCGTGAAAGGTCCCTGCGCACCCTCGACGCTCAGTCCTTTCTCATTCATGGCGTCGACGTGCTGGCCCCACATGTCGATGAGTGTGATATCGTAGCCCTCCCGGGTGAGGAATGCGCCAATGTAGCTCCCTGCTGCTCCGACACCAAATACGGCCATTCTTTTACTCATTAATCATCTCCTTTTTCGTCTCTCTTTTGGCAGGGCTTAGTTATCTCGGCCTGCTCAGTCTGTTTCTTGTATGGTTACGTCAAATTCGAATGTCTCACCCTTGATGCTGGCGCTTCCCTTGAACTGTCCATCAACACCGGCATTTTGCGCCCAGGACGGTATCAGAATATCATCGTCGCCTTCATCTATTATTTCGATTGTCCGGCCACCAACGCTAATTTCAAGTCGAACGGTCTGGTTCTCACTCTCTATAGCCGAATCAGATGCCGGATATGCCCGTATTTCATCCAATAAGGACTCTCGAATTCGATAAATCTCATGAGCCTCTTCAATGGACACCGACTTGAAAGACATGGTCTGTCCAGGCATCGCCTGGGCGAATTTGTGCAGATCTGAGCTGATTACCGTCGCGATCTTGGTGTAACCACCTGTAGTGCCTCTGTCGGCCAACAGAACTATAGGCTGACCGTCGCCTGGCACTTGAACTGCTCCAAACGAAGTGCCATCTGATATGACATCAGAGCCGTCCACACGCTCTATGACTGGTCCCTCCAGCCGATAGCCCATCCTGTCTGACTGAATGGCCACCGTGTACTTGGAGCCCAAGAATGTGCTAATACCAGCCTCGGTAAACCGACTGTCTTGCGGTCCGAAAACCACCCTCACTTCGTGCTCACTTCCGTATTCCTGGGTCATTATGTCTGGCGCCGTCCTTGATACGAATGTCGTATTTTTACCAGACCTATCGAGGACATCTAAGAAATCACCCGGCCTGAGGCCCCTACCTTCCAGACCACCAATGGCCGCCTTTAGGTAGGTCGACCTGCTGCCCATCACCACAGGCACATCGATGCCTCCTGCGATTGCCAGATAGGCGCGCATGCCATTTTCCAGACCCTTGAAACCAAGATCACTACCCTTGGAAACTTCCACTGACTGCCACGCTGCCATAGGCTCGCCGTTCAGTGTGGCCCCCAGGTTAGCCCCTGTAACCGCTATCCAAGTGTCTGCTAGAAAGCGAAGCTTAGGACCCAGTACAGTGATCTCCAGACCAGCAGCACCGTCGTCATTGCCGACCAGCGCGTCGCCGACTCTCAGCGCAAAGACGTCCATCGCGCCAGCTACAGGCATACCGAACCGCTGATATCCGTAGCGCCCCTTGTCCTGTACTGTGGTCAGCAGGCCAGCCTCGAGAATCTCGATCACAGGCATGCTCATTTGACGGCCTCAGTGACTAGCTTGAGCTCCCCAGCGACGGCTTGGCGCTCCAGTTCCCTGTACTCCTCAATACTGTCGATGGGGGTGAACCGGACGTAATCACCCGCGCTCACCAGTACTGGAGGCTCTCGCATCGGGTCGAATAGCCGCACAGGAGTTCTTCCAATGAGCCGCCAACCACCAGGGCTGGAGATAGGGTAGACGCCGGTCTGGGACTCAGCGATGCCTACCGAACCGGCAGGAATTTCCACGCGAGGGGAGGGGAGTCTTGGTGTGAAGAGTTTCTCTGAGAGACCACCTAGATACGCAAAACCAGGGCTGAAACCCATCATGTAGACGAGATAATTAGTTCCAGAGTGAAGATCGACAACCTCGCCAACGCTGAGACCGGCGTTTTCTGCGACAAACTCGATATCTTCACCAAATTCCCCGCCGTAATAGGTGGGAAGCTCTACTGTAACCGAATTGCCCACATTCTGGCTATCCGCATTGGCATACAACTTCTCAATTTCTGATTTGAGATTCTCCAAAGATGTCGCAATAGGATCGTAGTAGACCAGAACCGATCGATAGGTTGGAAGATAGTCAAATACACCAGGGAGATTGGCCTTATCAATGGCAGCGCTCAGGTCACGCACGCGCCCATTGATCTCGGTGCTTATCTCATCGCCCAACTCAACAACCAGTGCCGTGTCACCGGACAAAAGAAACCTGGGACGCTCCAGCATCAGACCAGTTGACCCAGTGAGACAATCTCCACGCCAGCCTCTTGCAGTCCGGCTCGGATGGCTTTGGCCATCTCAACCGCTCCAGGCGTGTCGCCATGCAGGCACAGGCTATCTGCTTGCACATCTATGAGATCACCGTCAATGGACACTGCCTTGCCTTCCGTCACCATACGAATGCTGCGTTCCACTAGCTGATCGACATTATGAATCACCGAACCCGGCTTGGAGCGCGAGACCAGTGTGCCATCTGAATTGAGGGCGCGATCTGCGAATATCTCCCGCGCCACCCTCAGGCCCATGTCCTCCGCCAGCTTCACCCATCGGGACTCCGCCAGCGCGACCAGCACCATATCCGGATCAACGTCCAGAATGGCTTGGCAAATAGCCTGCCCAAGCGACTCATCGTTGACGGCCATATTGTACATGGCGCCGTGAGGCTTCACGTGCTGAAGCTTCTTGCCTCCGGTGAAGGCCTGTAACGCACCCACCTGATAAGTCACGTCGTTCCTCACCTCGTCCGGCGTGGCGTTCATGTTACGGCGACCGAAACCATTCATATCAGGAAAGCTAGGATGCGCTCCAATAGCGACGCCGTTCTCTTCGGCCAGCTTAACAGTATGTCGCATCCACTGGGGATCGCCAGCATGGAAACCGCAGGCAATGTTGGCGGACGTAATGTGCTTGATGACTTCCTCATCGAAACCCATCTTGTAAATGCCAAAACTTTCACCCATATCACAGTTGAAGTCGATCTTGCTGGCCATGATTGGCCTCCTGATTCGTTCTGTTACCGAAGAATCGGTAGCATAATTATATAGAGTAGCCAGTTGGCTTACCAGTGCGGGCCAGCCCGAATGCCTTTGCTGACTGAACGCCAATTCTACCCGCTAATTCCGCCATGATTATATAGCTTGAAATAACACATTACTGTAGAATTCCCACCTGTACGGCCCAGGAACTGCGAATTTCGTCTAACCCTGAATAAGAGAGGCAGCTCATCGATCCCGCACTGGTTAGATTCGCCCTAACTCTTACAGCAATCGGCATCGGAACGGCCTTCGGGCTCCTGCTGCTCTTGATGTTCGTCGTTGGTGTCATGCGTCTGCTAGTGCAACATGTTCTGGTGAGACTCAACGGCATATCGATTTGGGGCCTTCAAACTCCCGCTGCCAGGGCAAATCAGGAGCAATCGGACAAGGCACTGGCCGCCATTGCCGCGGTAACTATCTTGCTTGCCAACAGAGAGACCACGACCCGTTCATGAAGAACCTGCTCCATGGTCACTAAACAATTTCCGGCAACGCTTTTCTAACATGAGAACTGAAAGCAAATTCGGAACGCGAGAACACTGTTGAATGAACTAATTCAATTCCTGTACTCAACGGGTGTCGTAAACATCGACTGGCGCAACGGCGTAATGCTGGTAGTGGCACTAGGCTTCATTTACCTCGCCATAAGTCGAAGGCTGGAGCCTTATGAGCTTCTCCCCATAGGCCTTGGAATCATTATCGCCAACCTTCCGCTGACCGGGCTCACTACTTTTGACGCCAGCTCTGAGGTCTTCCAGAACTCAGGTATATTCGGCATTATTTTCCACTTCGGCCTTTCGTTCTGGAATATTCTTCCACCAATTATATTTCTTGGTCTCGGAGCCATGACCGATTTCGGCCCCATTATCGCCAATCCCAAGACGCTCCTGTTGGGTGCTGCCGCCCAGATTGGAATATTCGCAGCGTTCTGGGGCGCGCTGGCGACGAACCTTTTGCCGTGGCTTGGTGTCGATTTCACCCTTCCCCAGGCAGCGGCCATTGGCATCATAGGGGGCGCAGACGGCCCCACGACGATCTTCTTATCGGCCAGGCTGGCACCGGAGCTCTTGGGCATAACCGCCGTCATCGCTTACTCGTACATGGCATCAGTAGTGTTTATTCAGCCACCGTTAATGAAGCTGATGACTACTCGCAAGGAGCGGTCCATTGAGATGCCCCCATTACGTGAGGTTTCTCAGAAGGAAAGACTGATATTCCCTACCATCGCCATGATAATCATCATCCTTGTTGTGCCCCGCGCCGCTCCACTTATAGCCATGTTCATGATAGGCAACATCTTCAGGGAGAGTGGAGTAGTGCCTCGCCTCACCAACGCCGCGTCCAACGAGCTGCTCAACATAGCCACGATTTTCCTGATGATAACGGTGGGCACGCAACTGTCTGCCGAGAAGGTCTTTACCAGGGAAACTATAGTAATCTTGGTGCTCGGGTTAGGCGCTTTCTCCATAGGTACCATCGGCGGACTGCTATTCGCGAAGATCATGAATCTCTTCCTCCCGCAGAAGATCAACCCGCTCATCGGCTCGGCAGGAGTATCGGCGGTACCCATGGCGGCTCGAATTTCGCATCTAATTGGGCAGGAGGCTGACTCCAGAGTATACCTGCTGCCTCATGCCATTGGTCCCAACGTAGCTGGAGTGATAGGCTCAGCCGTTGTAGCCGGCATATTCATATCCCTGCTGCCGGGAGCATAGGCTTGCCATGACGAGGGTTTTGAAGGTCAAGGTCGGCTCCAGATGGTTCATCGTAGAGGTGGACGACATGAGCACCTCACCGATTCACGTGCTGGTAGACGGTGAGCCAGTTGACGTAGAAATCGATGGAGCGGCAATAGAGCCCGATCCGCCTGGGGCACCTCAAGCCCCCCGGTCTGAGGCAAGAGACCAGTCAGCCCAAGATATCGATGCCTCCCCTAGTGTCGCTTCAACCGAAGTTCGGCATATCATCTTTGCACCCATGCCGGGGGTAATCATATCTATCAGCCATGCTGTCGGCGGCCACATTCGAAATGGCGACGAGGCGTGTGTTTTGGAGGCCATGAAGATGAATCAGAGCATTCGCTCTGACGGCGAGGGAACCGTGACCCGCATCCTCGTGCAGCCGGGTCAGCAGGTGCGCGGTGGCGAGCCATTGATCGAACTTAGCTAGTCTGGTTTTCATGAGACCTTCCTTCAGGTCCTGATCTCCCACAAGTGACGCTGGTCGAAAACCTGTATATGGCCACGATTTCTGCTCGAAATTCACATAAGAGTAGCTTCAAGGGTTACAATATGAGAGATAATGATACTAATTAGCAGAGAGTAACTCTCTGTGTAATGATAATTTAGGAGCGTACAGAATCACTTTCGACCAATTTCCCCTGGACCCTTGCATCCTTGCCGGCGTAAGTTCAGCCGGTTTCACCACACCAACACCCATTCAAGAGCAGGCCATTCCCGAGGTTCTTCAAGACAAAGACTTATTGGGTCTGGCCCAAACAGGCACTGGAAAGACAGCGGCTTTTCTTCTTCCGATTTTCCAACGGCTCATTCAGCACCCGAGCCGAAATATTCGGGCACTTATATTGGCTCCCACTCGCGAGCTTGCTGAGCAGATCAATCAGGCCAGCGGGCGACTAGGACGCCACACCGGCATCCAGAGCACAACCATATATGGTGGAGTCAAAAAAGGGCCGCAGTTAACAGCACTGCGACGTGGACCGGAAATCGTGGTCGCCTGCCCGGGCCGGCTTCTGGACCACCTCCGGGAAAATGATATAAATCTGAGACACCTTGAAGTTCTGGTGCTGGACGAGGCCGACACAATGTGCGACATGGGTTTTCTGCCGGATGTCAGACGTATTTTGGAGCAGGTACCCTCCAAGCGCCAAACCCTGTTTTTCTCCGCCACTATGCCGGAGCAAATCCGCAGGTTATCTCAGAGCATCCTCAGTGACCCGGTCACCATTCAGATAGACGCCAACGCTCCAGCCAATACGGTGTCTCACGCGTTGTATCCAATAACCGAAAAACTGAAACGAAGCCTGTTGCTGGACCTGCTGCATCAGACCGCCACTGGCAAGGTCGTCATTTTCACACGAACTAAGCATCGAGCTCGTAACCTTACCCAGGAGCTTGAGATGCGCAACTTCCGTGTAACCCAGCTTCACGGGAACCTGTCACAAAACCGCAGACAAAGGGCAATGCAGGGGTTCTCTGGTAATAAGTTCGATCTGCTGGTCGCGACGGACATCGCGGCCCACGGCATCGATGTCTCTCAGGTCAGTCACGTGATCAATTTCGACATGCCCAACACCGTAGAGGCATATACCCATCGCATTGGACGGACGGGACGAGCGCTGCAGACAGGCGAGGCCTTCACACTGGCCACTCCAGACGACGCGGTAATGGTGCGTTCTGTGGAAAGAGCGATTAACGCATCCATTGAGCGCAGATCCCTCGAGGGCTTCAGGTATGGCGATTTCAAACCTGAAAGGCAGTTCACTGCTCAGTCCCAGGTATTGCCGGAGCCACAACAACTGCGGCCGAGGGGTTCCATCCCTAATAAGTCTGCTCCGCGGGGAAGCAGCAGGGGGCGGGCAGACAACAGAAGACCTCAAGGGCAGGGACCGAGCCGTCAACAAAACGGTGCGGGAGCGGGTCGCCACCAGGAGGGGTCAAGTCAGAGCCGCCAGCAAAGCGGAGCAGGACCAGGCCGCCAACAAGGTGGTACCGGCCGGAGCCGACAGAAAAGTGGCGCAGTACGGGGCCGCCAAACGTCGCCTAGATAACTATTCAGTGAAGTTACACGCTT
>CAJWRP010000117.1 GCA_913046025.1 uncultured Chloroflexota bacterium | reverse complement strand
TTTATGCCTGGAGAAAGGGGGCGCTGGAATGGACCTAATGCAGGGTGGCAATCTTCCCAAGAGCCCCAGTCTTACCATCCCGCTGTACCAGCAGACGTGGGGCGTCGATCGAGATGAGGGTCAGGTCATCAACCATCTCAAAACAACGCACCAGGACGCTCTGTCTGAGCCGATCATAGAGGTCCCAGACAATTTGCAGCGCAACGTGGCTGTCACTTCTATAGACGCCCTAGTGAATTGGAGCCGTAAGTCAGCACTGTGGCCACTGTCCTTTGGCCTGGCGTGTTGCGCCTTTGAAATGATGGCCAGCGCCATGTCCCGCTTCGATATATCCCGATTCGGCATGGAGGCTTTTCGGCCTTCCCCTCGTCAGGCGGACCTTATAATCATCGCAGGCACCGTTACCTGGAAGATGGCGCCGGCGATAATGCGTGTTTATGAGCAGATGGCAGAACCCAAGTGGGTAATCTCCATGGGCGTATGCGCAACCAGCGGCGGACCATACTTTGGCAGTTACAGTGTTGTGCCTGGGGTGAACCACATCATTCCTGTGGACGTCTACGTGCCGGGATGTCCTCCGAGACCAGACGCTCTTTTGTATGGCATCATGCAGTTGCATGAGAAGATCAAGCGCTACAGCATTTCCAGGAAGCCTTGAGGTGGCCTTTACAACATGACTAGGGCCCTCCTTGGCAGCGAAGTTGCAAGCCGCATCAATGAATCGGTACCCGGAGCGGTTATTGACTCCAATCAGACCGATGTCTGGATAACTCCTGCGTCGATCCTCGATGTCGCGACTTTCCTCAATCAAGACGCCACCTTGGATTTCTCCTTTCTTACATCGGTAACTACTGTGGACTATATAGAGTGCTTCGAACTGGTCTATCGTCTGCTATCGATGAGGAAAAACCACAGCGTGATCATCAAGTCACGTTGCTACGGCCGAGATGAGCTAGCGGTGCCATCTGTTATCAGCATCTGGCAGGGAGCCGATTTCCAAGAACGGGAAATCTGGGATCTGATGGGCATTCGCTTTGAAGGTCATCCCAACCTAAAGCGCATCCTTTTATGGGAAGGATTCCCCGGGCATCCTTTGAGGAAAGATTACTTGGGTCAAGATGAAGGTCTGCACCGACCGGAGAACATCGATGCCTGAGCTTAAGTCAGAACCAGTAATACTTAATCTAGGACCACAGCACCCAAGCACGCACGGTGTGTTCAGGCTAAGGGTAACCTTCGACGGCGAAATTGTAGTGGATGTTGAGCCAGTCATGGGCTACCTTCATCGCGGTTCCGAAAAGCTGGCCGAGGGCCGTACTTACGTGCAGGTAGTCACGCTTACAGACCGGATGGACTACACGGCCAGCATGTCTAATAACCTAGCCTACGTCAGCTCAGTGGAAAAGCTAGCAGGCATAGAAGTGCCCGAACGTGCGCAGTACATCCGTGTGATAAGCGCAGAGTTGCAGCGTATAGCCAGTCACCTAATGGCCACAGGTTTCCTACTAAATGACCTGGGCGCTCTGGCAACTCCTCTCATGTATTGCTTCCGGGAACGAGAGCGCATCCTCGACCTGTTCGAGATGTTATGCGGAGCCCGCATCACTTTGAGTTACATGCGACCGGGCGGCGTACTTCAGGATGCTCCTGCTGAATTTTGGCCTGCTCTTAATACCTTTGTACAGGATCTTCCCGGATATCTGGATGAGATCGAGAGCATGATCAGTGATAACGAGATCGTGTTAACTCGCACACGTGGTGTAGGCCTGCTAACTGATGCACAAGCAATCAACGCCTCCATAACAGGGCCTATGCTCAGAGCGTCAGGCGTGCAATGGGACCTGCGCAGGGCCCATCCTTATGAGATATACGATAGGCTCAATTTCGATATACCCATAGGTGCGATGGGCGACACCTTTGACCGCTACATGGTGCGCTACGTAGAGATGCGAGAGAGCGTCAAGATTATTGAGCAGTGCATCCGAGACATCCCAGAGGGTTCGGTTCGAACCCAGACCCCGTTCTTCATTAGGCCCCCTGTGGGAGAGTCCTACGCATCAGTTGAATCTCCCAAGGGCGAGTTAGGTTTCTATCTTGTGAGCGACGGTGGCATTTCGCCATACCGATGCCACGTGCGTGCGCCTTCCTTTATTAACATCACAGCCTTGCGTGACATGCTGATCGGCTGGAAGATGAGCGATCTGATTATCATCTTCGGCTCCATCGACATTGTTTTGGGGGAGGTAGACCGCTGATGGACCTTTTCCAGAACGGCCTGCTGAACTTTCAAAACATCTACAGCATATTTGACTGGTTACTGCCAGATGGACTGGACTGGCTAGCATTTGCACTAGCTGGCGGACTTATAGCCCTAATCGTCATCAACGTCATGGTAATGGGCACAGGTCTGTACACCTGGTTTGAAAGGCGCATCATAGGCCGAATGCAGGCACGACTGGGTCCCAACAGGTGGGGGCCTTACGGACTGCTGCAGCCTATCGCCGACGTGCTCAAGCTAATGGTCAAAGAGGACACTGTTCCGGCTTTGGCCGATCGGCTGGTCTTCAACATTGCCCCCGTTATTTTGTTAGTGCCGGCCTTGCTAGTGGTAGCCGTTATTCCCTTCGGTACTGACGGCACTGGCCCTTCCCTGGGCAATTTAAATATCGGTGTGCTGTTTATTATCGGCGTAACATCGGTCAACACCATCGCGGTCCTGGCTGGTGGCTGGGCCTCTCGCAATAAATACGCCATGCTGGGCGCCATGCGCGGTGTGGCTATGCTTATCAGCTACGAAGTCCCTATGGCCCTGGGCATAATCGGCGTCGTGTTGATTGCCAACTCACTATCGCTGTTCGAAGTTGTGCGGGCGCAATCGGTGCCGTTCCTGCTGGTTCAGCCTCTGGGTTTCCTAGTGTTCATAGCCGCAGCATCTGCGGAGATGAGCCGCACACCTTTTGATCAGATCGAGGCCGAATCCGAATTAGGAGCCGGCTACCACACTGAATACAGCGGCATGAAGTTCGCTATATTCCAGTTGGCTGAATTTATGGCTCCGCTGGTGACCAGCATCATTACCACTGTCCTTTTCTTGGGCGGCACCAATGGATGGACGGTGATTCCTGGACAGATCTGGTTTCTGGCAAAGGTCTTCTTAATAATGTTCATTCTGCTGTGGGTCAGGGCCACATGGCCAAGGCTCCGCATCGACCAGATAATGGGCTTCGCATGGAAGGGCTTGTTCGCCATGGCCCTGATAAATATATTCGCGGTGGCTATAGAAGTCATGTTGCTGCAAGACCAGAAGACAGGCACGCTGACCAGCAGCGACCTGTGGCTCATGAGTGTAATCAACTGGGGCATCACCATAGTGACGATAGTCCTCATGGTCAAGTTACTCGCCGGTAATCAGTGGGAGCGGCCCGTTCCTACGCCGTCGCCTTTGGCCAACATGTACGCGGAGGCAGATTAGCATGTACGGATTAGGACTTGCCAAAGGTCTAACCATCACCATTAAGAACATGCTAAAGCCCGGCCGCATGTTCACACTACACCAGTACCCAAACCGGAAGATTGGCCTTATCGGACTAGCCAAGATGGCTGGAACCAATCCAATATCTTACGCATTGAAACAGCCAAAAAGGGCTATCAGCGCCATGCTGAGTCTGGAATCTGTTCCAGACAGCATGCCGCAACACGCGCGCTTCCGAGGCGAAGAGTTCAGTTGGTACGAGGAGCGCTGCACCGGTTGCGCCAGTTGCGCCAAGTACTGTCCGTTGGGAATTATTCGCATCGTGACGCACCCAAGCGAGAAGGCACTTGATGAAGGCGATAAGTACGTATTGGATGTCTTCGATATCGATATGGGCAGATGCATGTTCTGCGGCCTATGCGTCGAAGCCTGCCCTTACGACGCTCTGCACATGGGTAGCGGCTTCGAAGAAGGCAAGTATAGCCGCAGAGACCTTGTGATTGATAAACAACGCCTTAACGATGCACCGAAACGGCCTAGCACCTGGTTCCGGCCCCAATTAGAAGAGCAGGGGTTCAACCCTAAGTCTGAAGAAGTGATGGACTGGACCAAGGCAGGACGACACCAAAAGCCCAATGTAGAAGATCAGCAAGATAGGTGGGCCCAGCGATAATGCTAGGTGAGGGAACCGAGTCGACGCTAATAGTCGACATCATATTCTGGATGATCGCCGTTTC
Organism: uncultured Chloroflexota bacterium; assembly: GCA_913046025.1. The sequence goes on along the minus strand of CAJWRP010000117.1, from coordinate 2,745 downwards.
CACGATAGTGGCAGCGTTTGCGGTCGTACAGCTTCGTGACCTATTCAGATCCGCACTGTTCTTGATCGTCGCCTTTTTGGGTATCGCAGGGATGTTCGTTTTACTGAGAGCAGAATTTCTAGCCGTGATTCAGATTTTGATCTATGTAGGCGCAATTTCTGTCCTTATCATTTTCGCCATATTCATGACCCGCGATGTCGAAGAGGGCAGCCCAGGTAACACACTGCGAGTACCAATGGGTATCGCCGCCGTACTATTTGCGGCAGTCGCCATTTTTGTGATCAAAGACACCGGTTGGAACACGCTGGATACCGCAGTGGCTGCCGGGACCTTTAGAATAGCCACGGTGAACGACATCGCAACTGTTTTTTCCAACACAGTGCCTTGGATAGGACAATTGCTTCTGCAGGACTTCGTTCTCGCCTTTGAAGTGGCATCTGTGGTTCTGCTGGCGGCTATCATCGGCGCGCTAGCCCTTATCAGGGAGAGGGATTAACTTGAATCTCGAAAACTTCCTGATAGTAGCCGCGATAATCTTCGCCATAGGCCTTTACGGCGCTATGACGAAGCGGAATGCGATAACCGTGCTCATGTCCCTCGAGCTCATGTTCAACTCAGTGAATATATCGGCCGTAGCTTTCTCGCGATACGTAGTGCCGTTTTCACTTGGCAACGATCCGCAGACTACCGTCGACACTGCCGCACGATTCCTGTTGACCGGTCAGATATTTTCGATTTTCATTATTACGGTTGCGGCTGCAGAGGTCGCTCTGGGTCTGGCTATAGTATTGGCAATATTCCGACAGCGTTCCAGCATTTATGTAACTGACGCTGCTGATCTGAAGAGGTAGGAAGCACTTTCTAAATGTGGGTTGATTACAGAAAAGCTCCTAACCTAATGATCGCCGAGATGTGGAAAGACGTCTTGGAGGGTGATGGTTTGCCCACAAAAATCATTCCAGAGGGCGATATCCTGAATTGGGGCGAGCGGGTGCCGTTCCGAATCCTGGTTCCTAAAGGCCGCGAACATGTGGCTGACGAAATATTGAGGAAATTGTAAGGGATGCCTGAACCCGCAGCCTGGCTAATACTACTCCTGCCGCTGGCGTCGTTTATCTTGATTGCAGTCGTAATCAGGCCGATGCTCGGCGCAGCGTCAAAGCTGGCAGGTTACGTAGCGATATTGGCCGTCGGTGCATCATTCGTGCTGTCCCTCTGGGCGCTGTCCAGCACCGTTAGCAGCCACGGCAACCTGGAATTCGGTCTGTATAGCTGGCTTACTGCTGGCGAGTTCGAGTTCAAGGTCGGCATTCTGATGGACCCGTTGACCGCGGTGATGCTGGTGGTCGTTACCAGCGTCAGCCTGATGGTGCACATTTACTCCATCGGTTATATGCACGGCGACGGTGGCTACACACGTTATTACGCCAGCTTGTCTCTGTTCACCATGGCTATGATCGGCCTGGTCATGGCCAATAATCTTTTGCAGATCTTCGTGTTCTGGGAGTTGGTCGGCCTAGGTTCATACCTGCTAATCGGGTTCTGGTTCGACAGGCCATCGGCGGCAGCCGCTGCTAAGAAGGCTTTTATCATCACGCGGTTCGCAGACCTGGGACTGCTTTTGGCAATTCTGTTCCTGTTCTTCAACTCAGATACCTTCACGGCTAACGGCCTTAATCCCTTTGTTATTACCGACATCTACCACGCCATAGATACGGGCCTCATCACGGTCAGCGTGGCGCAGTGGGTAGCCCTGGGCATCTTCGCAGGTGCCATGGGCAAGTCGGCGCAGTTCCCGCTGCATACTTGGCTACCAGATGCCATGGAGGGTCCCACACCTGTAAGCGCCTTGATCCATGCGGCGACGATGGTGGCTGCTGGTGTATTCCTGGTGGCAAGGTTTTTTCCGCTCTTCGAAATTGCCCCGTTTGCCATGGGAACCGTCGCCATAATCGGCGGCATTACGGCAATCTTTGCAGCATCCATGGGACTGGTTTCCAATGACATTAAGCGTGTACTGGCTTACTCAACGGTTAGCCAGCTGGGATACATGATGCTGGCCCTGGGAGTTGGCGCATACGGCGCGGCCATATTCCACCTGTTTACACACGCCTTCTTCAAGGCACTGCTGTTTTTGGGATCGGGCAACGTCAACCACGCCACAGGCACTTTCGACATGAGGTATATGGGAGGACTTCGCAAGTTCATGCCCATTACCTACGCCACTTTCATGATAGGCAGCCTGAGCCTCTCCGGCATCTTCCCTTTCTCCGGATTTTGGAGCAAGGACGAAATTCTAGCTCACGCTTTTGGTGCCGGGAGTTTCATCGGAACTCTGGTTTTCTGGCTGGCGCTGATCGCGGTGTTCATGACAGCCTTCTACATGTTCCGTCTGTATCTGCTGACCTTTGAGGGGAACTTTAGAGGCGACGCAGACATCTGGAGCCAGGTGCATGAATCACCGCCGTCGATGACGATTCCGTTGATCATTCTAGCCGTACTGAGTGTCGTTGGCGGCTATGTAGGAACTCCGCTTTTTGGTGAGGTCACCTGGTTGCCATTCATAAATAAGCTGCATCATTGGCTGGAGCCCTCGTTCCGTATTGCGGACTCGCGTCTCCTGCCGGTGCACGATGTGGGTACCGCCTGGCTCTATGCGGGCCTTTCAGCAGGTGTGGCCGGTTTGGGATTGTTGGTCGCGTGGAATTTCTACGGCGGAAGCAAAAAACACGTACCCGGCGATTT
>CAJWRP010000116.1 GCA_913046025.1 uncultured Chloroflexota bacterium | reverse complement strand
GGTTTTTGTGCAGTTTTTTGGACTGGCCGTCTTAGTGGATTTCCAATACCTTGGTGTCGACGTATACATTCGATTCACCGGCTTCGGACGGACCCTATTGGCTGCTGCCATGACGCTGGCTCTCCTGGTGTTGCCCATCGTCATTCTCGCTTCCCGCGAGGCAATTCGCACCGTTCCAAATAGCCATCGGCAGGCTGCATTCGCTCTGGGAGCGGATAAGTGGCAGGTTATTTGCGGAGTCGTGCTACCTTCGGCGATTCCTGGCATCTTGACAGGCACTATATTGGCCATGTCCCGAGCAATAGGTGAAGCGGCCCCTATCATAGCCATTGGTGCTTTAGTTTATGTGACGTTTATTCCCACGAGTCCCCTAGACGGGTACACAGCGTTGCCACTCCAGATATTTAACTGGGTGTCGCGGCCGCAGGATGAGTTCCGGGGGCTTGCGGCGGCGGGCATCATCGTGTTGCTTGTAATACTTCTTAGCATGAACGCCGGGGCAATTCTGCTTAGAGACCGCTATCAGGTGAAAACCGATGACTAACAGCGATTCAGATGTCGTGCTGAGCACGCGAGGCCTTTTCGTACACTACGGGGATTTCCTGGCGCTCAAGGACGTAAATTTGGACATCAAGCGCCACGGAATCACAGCATTCATTGGCCCCTCCGGCTGTGGTAAAAGCACATTGCTGAGGTGCTTCAACCGCATGAACGATCTGGTGCAGGACGCCCGCATCGAGGGCGAGATCATGTTCGACGGTTATAATCTCTACTCGGCCGATGTGAACCCGACCGAGATTCGGTCCCGCATTGGCATGGTGTTTCAACGGCCTAACCCCTTTCCTAAATCTATCTATGCGAACGTAGCATTTGGCCTTCGCATCAATGGCTACACCGGGGACATGGATGAGGCGGTGGAACGATCACTAAAGCAAGCCGCACTGTGGGAGGAGGTTAAGGACCGACTAACCCGCAGCGCTCTGACGCTTTCCGGAGGCCAACAGCAGAGGCTGTGTATCGCCCGTGCGCTGGCGGTGCAGCCCGAGGTTATTCTCATGGACGAACCAGCTTCAGCTTTGGACCCTATGGGCACACTGGCCATTGAAGAGCTGATCCGAGAATTGAGCAGCGACTACACGATACTGATAGTTACGCACAACATGCAGCAGGCTGCTAGGGTCTCCGACGAAACGGCATTCCTCATGGTCGACAACGAACGCGCCGGTTATCTGGTAGAATTCGATGCAACAGGGCAAATTTTCACCAACCCCAGCGATGAACGGACTGAAGCCTATATAACTGGCAGATTCAGCTAAACCCCGGTACATTTCCAACTGCCCCGGCTACAAAATTAGGAGTACTCATCATGCCAAGAAAAGACTTCGACAGAGACTTAAGGATGCTGCAAGATGAGTTGCTGCTTCAGGGCAGTATGGTGGAGAAGGCCATTGCCAAGTCCGTGGACGCGCTAAAGAGCCGTAATGCTGAGGTTGCTCAAGAGGTCATCGACGAGGATGACATCATCGACCTTAAGCGTTTCGAAATCGAGGAACGCTGCATTGATCTGATTGCCACACAGCAGCCTTTGGCTGGCGATCTCCGAATTCTGATTACAGTTCTACACGTTACGGGTGAGCTAGAGCGCATAGGTGACTATGCCGAGGGTATCGCCAAGATCAGCCTCATGATGGGCACAGAGCCTCCCCTAAAACCCCTGATCGACATACCTCGTATGGCTGAGAAGTCAATGGACATGCTTCGCCGCGGCCTGGACGCCTTTGTCAACCGTGATGTCGTTGCTTCGATGGTCATTATGAATGAGGACGACGAGATCGATGACTTATATGAGCAGGTCTTCCAGGAGTTGCTGACGTACATGATGGCTGATTCTCATGCAGTAAAGCGGGCTACGCACTTACTCTGGGTTGCTCACGACCTGGAACGCATCGCCGATCGCACCACGAACATTGCCGAACGGGTAGTTTACCTGGTCACAGGCAAATTAGTTGAGGCAGGAGCTCCGGAAAACTAGTCCTCTTATTTACTTGTGGAATCGTAAATCGTTTCTCAGGTGTATTTTGTAATCCGTTAGTAGCTGAAAAACCCAATGTAGATTGTTGCTACGAGTATTAAGACGGCAATCAATGCAGAGGTAATCGCTAGGAATGTGTCGCGCAACATGCCCTTGAAGATGGATCGGATGTCGCCGTGTTTGTTGAAAATATGTCTTCCTCTCAGGTCGTTCGAACATCAGTCGGCATGTGGAACTTCCGATTCAGCAACTGTTCCGGACCTGTTAAGGTCACCTTATTGAAGATAGTGGACCCGCTACAGTGGCATTCTTACCCAAGATGCCTGGTGGCACGTACTATTCGACGCCAATAGTCGGTTTTTATGACAAGGCATCCGGAATGGCTTATAATGGGCGTCGCTTAATTCCGATATAGTGGTGAAGCCTATTTCCTCCGACAATCCCATGGCCCTCAAGGGCATAAGAGTTCTGGATTTCTCCCGTATTTGGGCTGGCCCGCATGCCACCAAGCTTTTGGCTGACATGGGTGCTGAAGTCATCAAAGTGGAGTCTACCAAGGCGTGGGATCCGCATCGTATCATCCTGGGTTCTGGCAATTTGCCTGATGGTGAGAGAGGCGAAGACTACTGGAACCGTAGCGGCTGGTTCAACACATTACATATGAGCAAATATGGCGTCACTGCGGAGATGCGTCACGCCAAAGGCAAGGCTCTTCTGGAAGAGCTTGTCAGCATAAGCGACGTTGTTATCGAGAATTTTAGAGCAGGCCTGATGGAGCGTCGTGGCCTTGGTTATGAAGTGCTCAGGAAGATTCGGCCAGACCTAATAATGGTATCCATGCCAGCCTTTGGGAACACCGGCCCGTGGAAGGATTTCATTCAATATGGCATTGGACAGGAGCAACTGGGTGGTATCGCTTCTATGAACGGATACTTGGACGATCCTTCCCCTGTCAAGTCCGGTGTTAACTTTGGTGACCCCATAAGCGGAGCCCACGCGGCTAGCGCTGTGATGTCTGCGCTCTACCGCAGGCGACGAACGGGCCAAGGTATGTTCATCGACCTATCCCAGCTGGAGTCTTCCATCATGACGATAGGTGAGCACATGTTGGGCTTTCAGATGAATGGCAACAACCCTGGCAATCGAGGCAACCGGCACCCGGTTTATGCGCCACACGGTGTCTATGGCTGTGCTGGAGATGACGAATGGTTGACGATTGCTGTTAGTTCGGACGCTGAATGGCAGTCGTTGTGTCAGGTCATGGGGAAGCCTGATATGGCAGATGACTCCCGGTTCAAGGGCATCCTGGGTAGGCACAAGCATCATGATGAGATTGATGAGGCCATCTCTGAGTGGACATGGGATAAGGACTCCACTGAGGTAATGAATGATTTGCAGAGGGAGGGTGTTGCGACCACGCCTGTCTTAAAAGGCGGAGGTATATTTAACGACCCTCACGTGCAGGATCGAGGCGTGCTGGAGTTCGTCGATCATCCAGCGTGCGGCCCGTACTTTATGCCGGGCATATCCTGGAAGATGTCGAAGACACCAGGCAAGGTCCGCTGGCCAGCCCCTATGTTAGGAGAGCACAACAGCCGTATATTCGGGGAGTTGTTGGGGATGCCGGAAGCTGATGTCGCCGATCTAGTGACTGAGGGTGTTAGCGGAACCTCGCCTGAGGTAGGTGATTAGTCCGCTGGGTCTGGCATGGTCATGGGATCGCAATTCTGAATTTAGATATCTATACATCGGGCCTGAATATGGGATAAAGCCATTTGTTGGGATGGCCGTTGTTCAAAAAAACAAGGTCTGATATACTTATGCCGCTTGTCGGCCAGACTGTGTGATGGGTCGTATTCAAGCCTGTACGAACGGACGCTTACCCGTTTTCGAATCGCGTTGATGCTGGGATTTGATCTCCTATGTTCCTGATTTGAATTCACTGTTCGAGTCGGGCGTTGGAATCTCTCACTGCTGGCAAACAAATATAAGTAAATAACGGCTTACGCCGCAAAGGTATATTGGTAAAAGAAAGGAGGTGGGCCATTGCATTGGATTGATTACGCAAGCCCCCATTCGGTGAGGGAAGCAGTAGACCTGCTGAACGAGGCAGGCGCAGGCGCTCGCCCTATGGCCGGCGGAACGGACGTGTTGGTACAGTTGAGGGCGAATGCTCTGCCAGGCGTCGAGTTAGTCGTGGACATCAAGAATGTTTCCGATTTGAATGAAATCACCATGGATCCTGAGTTGGGTCTGACGCTGGGCGCTGCAGTACCCTGCTACAAGATCTACGGAAACAAGGCAATCGAGCGTGCCTACCCGGGCATTATTGATGCCGCTTCACTGATTGGTGGCACACAGATACAGGGAAGGGCGTCCTTGGGGGGCAACCTCTGTAACGCGGCCCCTAGTGGAGACTCCATACCTGTAATGATCGCGTTGTGTGGTGTAGCACGTATCGCCGGCCCTAACGGTGAGCGCGAAGTACCATTGGAAGATTTCTGCACTGGTGTTCGGCAGACTGTATTGCAGCAGGGAGAGATTCTCGTTTCTCTGCATTTCCCGGCCCCTCAGGCCAATACGGGTGCCAACTATATGCGGTTCATACCAAGAAATGAGATGGACATTGCAGTAGCCGGTGTAGGTAGCTCCGTGGTTCTGGAGAACGGCAACATCAAGTCGGCCAGGGTGTCACTTGCATCTGTCGCACCCAAGCCATTGTATGTAAAAGAAATTGGCGACGCTATCGCAGGCAAGCCAGCTAACGAAGAGACTCTTCAGCTAGCGGGCCAGATGGCTAAAGATGCGGCAAGGCCCATCACGGACATGCGCGGCACAATTGAGTACCGGAAGCACCTATGTGACGTGCTAACCAGACGTTCACTTCAGATATCTATCGATCGAGCCAAGGAGAGTTAATAGATGCCGGCCAAGACATATGTACAGACCATAATCAATGGTGAGCATGTCGACTTCCTTTGCGAGCCACGCCAGAGTCTTCTGGAGTGCCTTCGTGACGTGATCGGACTCACCGGGACTAAAGAAGGCTGCAACGACGGCAACTGCGGCGCTTGCACGGTATCAATGGACGGTCGAATTGTGACTTCCTGTCTGGTGCTAGGCGTTGAAGCCGAGGGCAAAGAGATTACCACAATCGAAGGTATCGCCAACGGCAGTGAGTTGCATCAGGTACAGCAGTCATTCCTTGAAAACGCGGCTTTACAGTGCGGAATATGCACACCTGGATTCATAGTTTCCTCCGTTGCGTTGTTGGAACAAATTCCTCATCCTTCGGAGCACCAGATTCGCTTCTGGCTGGCAAATAACCTTTGCCGGTGCACGGGATACGACAAGATCGTACGAGCGGTGCAGGATGCTGCAACAAAGATGTAGGGAGAGGTTCGCATGACCACAACCGACTATGAGCGAAATATGGTCCTGTCCAGCGTCGACTACAAAGTCGTTGGAACCCGCCCCATTCGCCCTGATGGGGCGGATAAAGTTACCGGCCGGGCACTGTACGGTGCCGATTTTGACACTTCGGGCCTGCTGCACGGCCATGTGTTGAGGAGTCCTCACGCCCACGCCAGGATAAAGTCAATCGACACCAGCAAGGCAGAAGCCCTGCAGGGTGTCTTGGCAGTGGTTACCAGCAAAGACTTGCCTCATGAAGCGGACGAAAGCGACGCCACTAAGTACTCTCGCGACAACATGCTTGCTAGTGACAAGGTGTTATACAAAGGACACGCGATTGCGGCCGTTGCAGCTTCGAATCCCCATGTCGCCGAGGAAGCCGTTGGTCTAATAGAAATTGACTACGAGATATTACCTTCGGTCATGACGGCCCCAAATGGAATGAAGGATGACGCACCTATTCTCTTGGAGAATTTGAGGACCGAGGAGCTCGGTGAAAAAACAGATAAGGTCAGCAATATTGCCCAGCACTTCCAGCACGTCAAAGGTGACATAGATGTTGGATTCGCCGACGCTGATGTGGTAGTGGATCGCGAATTCAATACGGTGACGGTGCATCAGGGATACATAGAGCCCCACGCTGCGACCGCCCTTTGGAATAATGATGGTCGTCTACACATCTGGTGTAGCACTCAAGGCTCATTTGCGGCTCGGGATGCTCTTTCAGGAATATTGGCCATTCCAGTTTCGCAAATCAGAGTTACGCCCATGGAAATCGGCGGCGGTTTCGGCGGGAAGATTCCCGTGTACGTTGAGCCCATTGCCGCTCTGCTTTCAAAGAAGAGTGGACGCCCCGTAAAAGTGGTAATGAGCCGTGCGGACGTCTTCGAGTCTACGGGCCCTACCAGCGGCTCAAACATTAGGATCTGGGTTGGTGCCAAGAACGATGGCAAGATAACGGCACTTAAGGGATACCTTGCGTTTGAAGCCGGGGGGTATCCGGGCTCTCCAGTGGGAGCAGGAGCTATTTGCATTTTTGCAGCCTACGATGTGGACAACGTTCTCATCGATGGTTATGACGTAGTGGTCAACAAGCCAAAATCGGCCCCTTACCGGGCACCGGGCGCACCTAACGCGGCGTTTGCGTGTGAGCAGGCCATTGATGAGCTGGCTGGCAAGTTGGGTATGGATCCAATAGACCTCAGACTGAAAAACGCCGCGGTAGAGGGGACACGCCGACCGGATGGTCCCGCCTTTCCGAAAATCGGCTGCATCGAAGTTTTGGAAGCTATGAAGAGCCATCCTCATTACAGTGCGCCACTTGGGCCTAACCAGGGCCGGGGGGTAGCGATAGGGTACTGGTTCAACATAGGTTTCCAGTCTAGCGTTAACATCAACGTAAACTCAGACGGGACGATTAGCCTTATTGAGGGTTCCACCGACATCGGCGGCACCCGGGCTTCCATATCCATGCAGGCTGCTGAGGTACTGGGTATTCCGATGGAGGACGTTAGGC
>CAJWRP010000115.1 GCA_913046025.1 uncultured Chloroflexota bacterium | reverse complement strand
ACACCTACACCCACACAGGTGCCGCCTACACCTACACCCACACAGGTGCCACCTACACCTACACCCACACAGGTGCCGCCTACACCTACACCCACACAGGTGCCACCTAGCATAACTCTTGAGGAATTGCCCGAAGATTGGCAATCCCTATCGGAAGTCTTCTCAAAGTATGTGGAAGTATTTGGTGTGCACGTATTTGCAACAGAAGGCACCCGTGACTCAAAAGTGATCCATGGGTCAAATGTGTTGGCGCAATATCTCGATAACAATGCAGATGGTATTCCGGATAACGCAGCGGTCGTCGAAGTTTTATCTAACTCCAACGCATCGATATTCATGGCTGCGACGGAGGATGACATGGAGTCCGTTGAGGAACGATTACCCGAAAGTATCCATCGCATGCTAGACAGCGGGCAGTTACGGGTTCTACATCTTTATGGGGAAGAAACGAACCCTCCGAAAGCAACCGGCGAGTTCGATGCTAGTCTTGAAGAAGTCCTACACCTGATCACAGAAGTGGGGTATGCCCAGACCTACCCAGGGGTGTTCGCCGAGGAGCGAGGATCAACGATAGCCAAATACATGGACATTGCCCGTGGTGGGCACTTTGAGGAGCGTCGAGATTCTGATTGCGAGGACGATGAGCGCAACGAAGATTGGAAAGAAGGTCAGTGTGCTCTTCCTCCTAACGGGAAGTATCCAACAGACGCCTGGTACACCTACCTGGATACCACCTGCTCCTATGCCTGCATGGTAACCGAATACTTCTATTGGGCACTCACTTCGCTGTTGGGAGCTCAAAGTGACAATCAGCGGTGTAATGATATTTCAGACGAATGGGCCTTATGTACCGATACGCAGGTCAAATCAAAAGATCCGGACATCTATACCCTACTAACTGAGCCTCAATATGCGCTGCCGACCAAATTGCCAGATGGCAACTACACCCTTTCTACGCCATAGGTTCTAGCCACCGGACACGCTGTGGGAGCAAAGGAAGATAAGACTCGATAGCAGCCTCGCTATTTAAACAATAGCCTAATAGCTTCCTCTAGGTGATTAGCCGTTACCGAACTATTGGCTTGTATACCTTCACCGCATCCTCATTGGCTAATGAAACACGGCTAGAAATACTCGGTTAGCTTAGTGGTTTAGAGCGAATAATCATAAGGATGAAGGACAAAATGACGAGCTGAAAGAGTACCGCCCTTCTACCCTTTTTTCATATGCGACAATCATTCCACTTTGAATAGTCGTTTCGTATAAATGTTGCAAGGATAGGTTTTATGGCAGAAAACAAGTTTTGTAATAAATGTGGCGCTGGATTAACAAAGGCCACAAATGCTATTCCACAAGGCACTAAGAAATCCCCACACTTATTCGTCAGGCCGTGTATACGATGTGGCCACCGGTGTGGTCGCGGTTCAGGCGGCGGTTCAAGTGCAGGCCTTCCAGCACAAACTCGATGGCTGATGCGATGGCGGCAGGTTCCTCAGAGCGCTCGATGCGCTTGATGAGCTTGGAGGCCCCACCTATCAGAGGTAGCTTCTTGACATAGTCAGCAGACGGAATGTTGCTTCCCGTCTCTACTGCAAGCCCCTCCTCAAACTTTAGCACCAGGTCTTCGAACTCGCGGGCCTTGAAGTGACGGCCAAAGGTATTTAGCACAGCCTTCTTCGTTAGCTCCTCAAGCACCTTGAACTCACGGCCCTCTTCGACGCTCTCCATCTCCAGCTTGCCGAGAGTAGATGCGACGATTGCCGGCAGGTCGCTTATTCTCGGAGCGGCCTTCTCGTCGTGCTTCAGGCTACGCTTGAATGCAGAGCTGACCACCGTCTCGTAGTTCGCTATGGAGACTCTCAGGCTGACCCCAGAACGCTGGTTAACATCCGGGCTGCGTCGGGCCAGGGCCGTAATTTCGGCCACCAGTTCCTTCATGTAATCCGGCACAGTGACCTTATCCGCTGTGTCGTCGAACTTGGTGTACTCCTGCTCTACGATGCCCATCTCTTCTTCCGTCGACCGAGGGTAGTGAGTGCGAATCTGCGCGCCGTAGCGGTCCTTGAGAGGCGTGATTATCCTGCCTCTGTTGGTGTAGTCCTCGGGGTTTGCGCTGGATACCAGGAATACGTCCAGAGGCAGCATGATGCGATAGCCCTTTATCTGAACATCTCGCTCCTGCATGAGATTGAACAGGCTTACCTGGATGCGCTCCGAGAGGTCTGGCAACTCGTTGATGCAAAAGATACCGCGATTCGTGCGCGGGATAAGTCCGTAGTGGATGGTTAGCTCGTCGGAGAGGTAACGACCCTCCGCAACCTTGATCGGATCGATTTCGCCGATAAGGTCGGCAACCGTAATATCCGGAGTAGCCAATTTTTCGGCGTATCGCATCTCCCTTGGCAACCAGGAAATCTTTGCCTTGTCACCCTTTTTGGCGATTATGTCTTTGCACTGGCGGCAGATTGGATTAAATGGATCGTCGTTAAGTTCGCAGCCCTCCATAATGGGAATCTCATCGTCTAAAAGAGACATCAGTTGGCGGATGACCTTGGATTTGGCTTGGCCGCGCTCACCCAGCAGGATTATGTCTTGACCCGCCAGGATGGCATTCTCTAACTGAGGCACCACAGAATCTTCGAAGCCAATGATGCCGGGAAACAGGTCCTGGCCAGACTTAATCTTCGATATGAGGTTTTTGCGGATCTCCTGCTTTACGCTGAGAACCACATAACCGCTGGTTCGCAACTCTCCGATGGTCTTAGAATTGTTGGCCATGCCTGGCTCTCCTTAAGAAAATGCTTTTTCGTAGTTGTCTGGTCTAACTGATTACCTGAACTACGAACTATGACACCTTATGTGACGTTTTGGTACGATGGGAAACTTCAATTTCTGAGGTATATCGACGGAACTGAACCGCGCCAATGGGCGATGCAGCAAGTTTGGCATAGGATAGATTTCGTTGCAACTAACATCAGGCCGTTTTCATGTTATCTTAAACGGCGAAAAAGGGCACAATAGTTAAATTTTCCAAGGAGGCTACATTGGAGAACTTCATTTGTCGTACCTGCGGAGTAGAGCACACGGAGAGCGAGACGCCTCCAACCCACTGCGCCATATGCGACGACCCCAGGCAGTACGTGGGCTGGGATGGGCAGATGTGGGTGACCATGGAGGAACTGAAGGCTGAAGGTTACAAGAACGAAGTGCGTGAAGAGGAGCCTGGGCTCATGGGTATAGGTATAATTCCCAGCTTCACCATAGGCCAGAGGGCGTTACTGGTTCAGACTCCTGGAGGTAACGTTCTTTACGATTGTGTTAGCTTACTGGATGACGCTGCAATTGATGCAATCAGGTCTCTGGGAGGCATTCAGGCAATCTGCTTTTCCCACCCTCATTTCTATGACAGCATGGTTACGTGGAGCCGTGCCTTCGACGATGCGCCCATATACATTCCCGAAGTCGACCGCGAGCACGTGATGCGGCCCGACCCCTCAATACACTACTGGGATGGCAGCTCTTTGGAGCTTGTGCCGGGACTAACCCTCATCCAGTGCGGTGGACACTTCCTGGGCAGCGCAGTAATGCACTGGGCCGGAGGAGCCGACGGCAAGGGTGCACTCTTTGTTGGGGACAGTATTACCGTGGTGCCGGACAGGCGCTACGTGAGCTTCATGCGAAGTTATCCTAACCTGATACCCCTACCCGAGTCGGAAATACGCAGTATCGTAGCGGCAGTGGAGCCTTACGAGTTTGACCGCATTTATGGCGGTTGGTGGGGACGTAACGTCATGACAGGGGCTAAAGAGTCCATTCGCCAATCCGCAGATAGGTACATATGTCAGATCAAGGATTAGTTTCTTGTTGCAATAGCAAAAGGCCCATTAATCAGTAAATCGAATGGGTTCTAGAAAAACCTGAGAGGCTCTACTGAATTCCATTCGCCAATCAAATTCGAATCGGCATCGGTTCTGAGCACATAGGCCACGCGCAACACGGAGTTACGTGAAGAAATATCCCTCTGCTTCTCTACTCAAAATCCCTGGTGCGGTAGATTTCCACGCTGGCGAAGTCCAGGATGCTTCCTTTGATAGGCACCTCAGGCTTCATGACCTTTACCCGGACCGAATGTATGTCGAAATCCTCCAGGACGCAGGTGGCGATGGATTCTGCAACATTTTCTAGAAGTTTCCTGGCTGGGCCTTCCATGATCTTTTTGACTATCTGGTAAACATGGGAGTAATTAACGGTGTCGTTGGGATCATCGGACAACCCGGCGGTTCGGAGATCCAGCTCCATCTCCAAGTCGACTATATACCTCTGGCCCAACTGCTGCTCGGCATCATGTACGCCGTGGTAGCCGTAGAACTTCAAGCCCTGCAACTGCATCTTGTCCTGCGGCACGATTAGTCTCCCGATCCTGATGTGACTTGCATCGATTTGGCCAGCTCCAATAGAGCCTGCGCGCGCTTCACCACCGGGACGTCGACAACCTTACCGTCGAGTGATGTAGAGCCTCTGCCAATACGCTCGGCCTCTTCGTATGCCGCGATCTCTCGCTTAGCCTGCTCAACCTCGGCCTGTGACGGTGAGAAGGTCTCATTGATGATGTCGATCTGGGCGGGATGGATAGCGAACTTCCCTTTGAATCCGTACTTCTTGGCATCCCGAGCATTCTCACGTAACCCTTCTGGATCACGAAAGCTGAAGAAGGGCGTGTCCAGTGCCAGAACACCGGCTGCCCTAGCGGCAACTCCAATGGCGCTTCTGGCAAAGATTGTCTCCTGCTCGTCCTGGGTGCGTTCGATCTCCATGTCGTTGGTGTAGTCCTCAGCTCCGAAGGCAACGGCCACTACCCTGGGCGATGCTGCGCTGATTTCGTAAGCGTGGACGACGGCCATCGCCGTCTCGATCCACCCCACAAGTCTGATCTGACCATCCGGAAGCCCTGCCTTCTGTTCCAGGTCGGATAGAATTCCAGAAATCTTACGGATGTCATCGGCGGTGTAAATCTTTCCTACCGACACGCCGTAAATGTGTGGACCTATTAGTGCTGCCAGGTCCTCCTCCATGATGCCCGTATCCATGGAGTTGACCCTGGGGATGACCTTCACTCCTCCTGCAGCCAGTCCAGCTAGGTGTGCGGCCGTTACGTCTCTGGCATTGGACTTCTCGTCCGCTGGCACTGAGTCTTCCAGATCTGGAATGAAAGCATCCGGCTTCAGGCCAATCGCCTTTTCCATCATGCTTGGCTGATTGCCTGGGACGAATAGTAGGCTACGCAATACGGTAATTTCAGATGTCATGGCTGTGTCTCCCTGCAAAATCAGGACAGTATTGGCTTCTCCAGGGAATGAAAAAGCTTTGACGAGTATATCACGTTAGGCCGCTATCGGCGGTTATTGTGCGCCTGAGGGCAAACTGCGTATACTGTATTTTCCAACGCTGGAATGGCCTCAATTATTCTACTAACGAGACCTAACATGAGCGAATTTCCCAGAATTGAAATAATAGGCATCACTGGCATACCGGAGATCGTCGAGGGCGATGACCTATCAAAAATGATTGTTTACGCTGCCAGGGAGCAGGGTACCCCTCTGGTCGATAACGACATCCTTGTAGTGACTCAGAAAGTGGTATCAAAGTCAGAAGGGCGCCTCGTAAATCTTAATGACGTTGTGCCTTCCGCATTTGCTTCGCAACTGGCAAAAGACATGGGCAAAGACTCCCGGCTGGTTGAACTGGTACTTCAAGAGAGTCGTTCTATCGTGAGGATGGACGTGGAGCGTGGGGTAATGATTACGGAGACAAAGCATGGATTCGTCTGCGCCAATGCTGGGATCGACGCCTCCAATGTTCCTGGGGACGATTGGGTCTGTCTTCTGCCGGTGGATTCGGACAAGTCGGCCCTAGGAATTAGGCAGGCAATCGCCGCATTAACTGGTGGCACTGAAATCGGGATTGTTATATCAGATACCTTTGGTAGGGCCTGGCGAGAAGGTCACAGCAATTTTGCTATTGGTGTCGCCGGTGTGGAGCTAATGAAAGATTATCGTGGAACCTTGGACGCCAATAACAGGGAGCTAAAAGCTACAACCATAGCCGTCGTGGATGAGCTGGCCGCCGCCGCAGAGATGGTGACTGCCAAAGCCATCAACGTGCCAGTGGCCCTCGTACGGGGATACGAACACGGTAATAGCTCCCCTAACGGGATCAAACCAATGATTAGAGAGCGTTCTAGGGACCTTTTTCGGTAGAGTGCTATCGCAGCACCTGGCCGTCCCCTTGTTAGGCGTTCGGCCTATTGTTTAATAATGGCTGGCATTAGCCTTAACAATTAGTGTGAATAGCCATATGATGAGTTGAGAACACCAATACCCATAGAGTAGCATTAATATCCCTCATTATGTGTTTGGTTTCAGTATAAATGGGGTAAAGCACACGTATGGGTGTCAATAAATGTATATATCAAACTAATTATTTATCCATTTTAGGGATAGCTAATAACACGTAATTATGTGCGTAAATTTGACACTTCTCGGCCTCGCGACTATAATTTTGGGCAGTAGGCAATAGAAAGAAGATTGGGGTGATATGGAAGGCACACGGCTGCGGATTCTTCAATTGCTCCAAAAAAATGGTAATGCCACTGTAGAGGGTTTGGCCACTGGAATCGGGCTTGCTCCCCCCACAATTCGTAGGCACCTAGACATTCTCCAAAGGGATAGGCTAGTTGGATTTAATGAGGTCCGCAAGAAAACTGGTCGGCCTGAATACTCCTTCTATCTCACCGAAGATGGGCAGGAATGTTTGCCTAAGGATTATGATCGACTGCTAACAATGGTGGTCGATGAGATAGGTGGGCTAACTTCAGATGACGTCCGGGGCAGTGATGGTCCTCAGATTCTGCACGATGTCTTCACAAGGATTTCCCATAAGGCCGCTTCGGATAGCGCAATTCCTATTGGGCAGAATTTCCAAAATCGAGTAAAGT
>CAJWRP010000114.1 GCA_913046025.1 uncultured Chloroflexota bacterium | reverse complement strand
CGACGCGATTGATGGATGTCCAGAATGGCCTTTCGAAATTGGGCCAGATTAGCAGAATGCGCTCGATGTCGATTATCTTCATGTGTTCTTCCTGAATTGCCGCAAAAGGTGCCAGCCAGCGGACTTTGTCCAAGTGCTGGCAGAAACGTAGCAGCAACCTGCAGGGGCGTCAACTTCCGGAGGAAGACAAGGGGATTCAATTAAGAAGATTAGGATAATGCAGTACGCTATGACCGATATTACGTCGCCGCCACAAGCGAAGAGCTCTTCAACCAGCTAATGAAGAAACTAGATGGTTTAGGTTGGAACTGCTCGCATGAAGGCGTGTACCAGAAGCAGCATCTCCCGCTTCAGTTCATCAAAAACCGGACGCGTCCCCGTTAGATCACCATTGTGTGCCATCATCTCAATCTTAAGCGCCATGTTATATGCCGAATAGGCACCAAACATGCCTAGGAGATCTTTCAGCGAACGAGTAATGAGCCTGACCGATTCGTGGTATTCGACCTCGATTCCCTGGTACGTGTTAAGCATCAGCTCAGGATAATTTAAGAGGAGTTGTCTAGCTATTTCTACGAATAGACCCTACATTCAATACAGTCTCGGGAAACGGGTCTTCTAGTGGCGCTTCATTACCTGAAGTTTCCAGCGGCTCAGGTTCGACGACTGTCTCCGAGCTTGCTAGATAGTGCGTTTCCACTATAGCCTCGGAGGACGGGTTTGCGAATGGCGCATCACCATCTGCCGGGCCCTCCTGTTCGTATTCGGAGAGTGCTTCTGAATTATCAACGAACACAAGATCAACGCTGGATTCCGGCTTCCAGTCCGCAGACAGCACGTAGTCATCTGATTCGATTTGGGAAGTTGCCTCAAGGCTATCACCACCAATCGCATCTTCGTCTGCTTCCGGCTGGTGAGCGATTGTCTATTCGCCCTCTGCTTCACTGGGCACGTCCGCTTCAGCCTCTGACTCTGATTCTAACCGCGATTCAACAAAGGTCGATGCTGGAACAGACTCTATAAATAACTGCTCTTCTTTTTCCGTCTGAAGCCGTAGTACCAGCCAATCCAACTCCTCGTACAGGGACTGCAGGTCCACGGGCTTGGAAATATAGCCGTCCTTCAGCCTGCATGGCGTTAGCAGTCATCGCAATTATTGTAAGGTGCTCGCCGCCATACGCTTCCTTTGCCCTGATTATTTTCGTTGTCTTTATTCCATCTAAAGTGGGCACCTCCATGTCCCTCAGGACGCAGTCGTAATCCTCTGCGTAAATAGCGTCCAATGCCTCTTGTCCATTCCCTACGGTCGTCACTATGTGGTTTTGCTTTTCCAATAGACGTAACGCCAGGATTTGATTTATTTCGTTGTCTTCAGCAACCAGTATTCGCAGGCCAGTCAGGTCTCTTGTAGGGCTTCCGAACTCTCTGACGTCTCAATATTGCCTTTCACAACTTCTTCAGCGGAGCAGATTTCCCTCCGATTCTTCTTTATCCCTATCGTTAGAGCCCGCTCTTTCAATAACGACGACATCCGCTGTTATTTTGTTCCCTAGCCAACAGGTAATATGTGTGTCGTGACAATCGATATGAGTAAGAACGAACCACATGGTGGGCCGCTAGCCTATCTCGTGGTCCCAATATACCTCTCAGTCGAGATCAACGCTGCGATGCCTTTCCGAGACCTCATGCACAGTGAAACCCATTTGTGAATATTCAGACTCTGAAGAGTTATGCAATCGGGGTTTAGGGTTGACATGCATTCAGAGGGTGTCACATACTCGCCCTGTGACGTACGGAGCCGTCGACAGCTTTGGGACGCTTTAAACAGAAATCTTTAGATATATGCAGTATTTCTTGAATCGAGAGGTGACAGCTGCCTGCTGCTGCACCTGGGCTTAGACATTTCCCAATCACACGCCAATATAAGGAGAGGCAACATGCCGTTTTATACCAAAGGCGAGGTTCGCATACAGTATGAGGAGGTCGGTTCCGGGTTCCCGCTTCTGATCACGCCTGGCGGAGGACTGAATTCCTTGATCAGCAATTGGCCTAACCAGGTTTTCAACGTAATGGAGGAGTTCAAGAACGACTTCCGATGTATAACGATGGACCAGCGCAACGCCATCGGTGGCCAGTCCAGCGGACCAGTCCCGGTTGACGACCCGTGGGGAGCTTTTGCCGATGATCAACTTGGGCTAATGGACCACCTGGGAATAAACGAATTCTTCTTCATGGGCTTGTGTATTGGCGGACCGTTTGCGCTTAAGCTAATGGAAAGGGCTCCCGATCGTTTAACAGCCGCCGTTCTTTGCCAGCCTGTTGGCCACGCCTCGAAAACCCCTGACGCCATGTATAACTCTGGTCGCGATCTCTGGGCACCCGAGCTGTGCGCCCAGCGGACCGATGTAACCATGGAGACATGCGAGGCGTACCTGCACAACCTCTACCGCCTCCAACCAAACTTTGTGTATAGTGTGACGCGCGATTTTGCTCGTTCGTGTCAGACACCAATGCTCGTTATGCCCGACGACACGCCTGCGCACTCCTACGAAGCCGCCATGGAACTCATAGAGTTGGCGCCAAATGCCGACACGACGGAATATCCGTGGAAAGAGCAGAAAGACGTACTCGGCAAGACGATAATCCAGGTAAGGGAATACTTGCTAGCGCATCGACCAGACACTTACTAGCCCTTCGAAATGGCCCCGTGGTGCTTCTGCACCGCGGGGCTGCAGTTATAGTGAACGCTGTATATTTGAATTCCCTCGCATGGAACTGTTCAAACTGGCGTTTATTTGTAGCGCCTTACCTTGGTCGGTCGTTCCGGTAACTCGCTTCACGATCTTGCTTGCGGCCATGGTTAATGGTTCAATACGTGCCGAAGTACGCTTTAGACTGGGAGAAACTCAATGACCAGAATTAACAAGTGCATAGACCTGATAGAACAGGGGCAGGCGATATTTTCAATCTCGTCTCCCGATCTGACCTACGAATCTGGCAAAGAGATGTCCCAGACGTGGGCTGACATGATTCAATTTGACTTCGAACATAGCCCGTTCGATACGATTGGTCTATCGAACTTCATGAAAGGGCTGCGAGATGGAGGCCCTACACCGAGCGGACATGGCACGCCAACCATAATAACCACCCTGCCATCAAACTGCAGAACGCCAGAAGAGGTAATGTACAACGCCTGGCAGGCAAGGCACGTCCTATCGACGGGTGTCCACGGCATCCTCCACACTCACACCCGAAGGGCCGACGCCGTTGCGATGTTCGTAGCTGCGTCTCGATATGTTTTCCAGACGATCGGCCGAGACATGGGTATACCTGAAGGTCTCCGAGGGGGTGGAGGCCAAAAAGAACCTGCGGCTATCTGGGGGCTGGATCCGGTCGATTACATGCAGAAAGCCGACCCTTGGCCGTTGAATCCCGATGGGGAACTGCTGCTCGGTCTAAAGATCGAGGACCGATTCTGTTTACCTGACGCTGATAGCATCGCAGCTGTGCCGGGTCTTTCATTCGCCGAATGGGGTCCAGGAGACATGGGCATGTCCTTTGGCGACCCGGCGCAGCACGACCCTCCCTACCTTCCTGAGATGGACAACGCACGACATATTGTGAAGAGCGCCTGCGACAAAGCAGGACTCACATTCCTGTGCAGTTGGCAGGACCCGAGCATGACCATAGAGGAACGTGCGCGCCACGCCTTGTTTGAGGAAGGCGCCAGGATTCTTCACGTTCCCGATTCGGCAGTGGCAGACACCCTGAGGAAAGAAATGGGAAGAACCATGCCCTGGTAGTTGTCATGTAAGAGACTGGTTTGATGGCCAAACAAGTTTCACTAGAATCTAGGGCACAAAAAGACACAAGTATGACTTTCCCTTCAGCGCTGACCTGCGGAACACCAAAGTTCCTCAGTTCAGTGGATGCCGCCTGTTTACCTGAGTTCAGACGATATTGGGGAACCACTTGTAAATTTTCGTAAGTGTTTCTCCCATTAGTGCGGAACGCTCTGACTCCGAAAGCTGGTCTGTGACTCGGAAAGCCTCCACGCCCTGTTCGTAGGTCAGCAACTCCACTGCCCTGGTCCAGTCTGTGCCCCACATGCATCGACCGAACCCGAACGCTTCGAATACCTTGCTCAGCGGCTCCCAGATGTCCATATAAGGGAATGACTCATGCGACAGCGTACATGCACCGGAAATCTTGATGGCCACGTTATCGAATGCCGCAAGGGATACAACGTTGGCCAAGTCGGCGAACGTTTCTGGCGGGGCCGGCGGCTCATGGGGCTGGACCAGACCCACATGATCTACCACAATCTGCGTATCCGGATGGCGTCTGGCCAATTCGCCCAGCAGGGGCAGCTTGCCTGAACACATGACGTTTACGGGAATGCCGGCTTTACCACCAGCTGAGAGAATGCGATTGATACCTGAATCGGCTGCCTCGAACGGCTCGGCGGTGAGCATGATGCGGGCTCCGACCACGCCGGGCATCGAAGCCCAATTAGCGATCTCCTCATCCACTGATTCCGAATGCGGGTCAAAGGGCTTGATCAAGCCGAACCGGCCAGGGTGGGTTGCGACAACCTCCAGTGCGTAGCTGGCATCGTAGCGATACATGCTGAATGGCGAAACCAGCAAGGCCCCGTCGACACCTACCGCATCCATCGCTGCCACCATGTCATCGCCGGTGACTTCATCCGGACCCGTCAATACCCCACTCCAAGGACGTTCGGAACTGTTCCGCTCGTAGGCATGCACTTGCACGTCGATAGTGGCAGTCTGGGTTGTCATCTTATTGCTCCCATTCGGATTTACATATAGAGACGATTGACTGACCGTTAGAATCTGCTGCGTGTGCCAACGAATCAACGGTCAGTCAATTGCCGATATATTACAGGCGCACAGATTGGGTCGGCAACCAGTGGTTGGAGAGCGTGTGGTGTTCGGAGGCTGGTTTTAGAACGGCTGTACGCCGACTGGTGGGCGAACATAATTGGCAGGAGATGCACTTGGGGGGGTTAGGTCCAGAGATGGAGACGTCTTTTTTGGCAAAAGACTCACGCCTGGCCTGGACGCTTTGTTGGTGACCCGCCCCGGACTTGAACCAGGAACCTACTGATTAAGAGTCTACCGCAAGCAATCCGTGCATATCCACTTAAATCCATACACCGCATATTAGACTAAAAGCGAATCCAGAACCGTCCGCCGAAATTCACCGAAAGTTATCTCCGTGGCTGTCAACTTGGCTGTCAAAGTCACGGAACGGTTTCCAGCTACGGAGGCCATCAGATTCTCCATAGGCCCTCCCCGAACGCTGGTCTGTTGGGAAGGCCTAATTGTATGAATCATCGGATTGGTCGAGTCGAGGCCAATCTGATCAAAGGTAACGCAGCGGTAGAACCGCGATAAATTGCCGACTTGCAACCGCCAACTCAGGACGCACTAGTAGATTTGAGGCTATCGAGTGCATACAATCACTGGTGGCGTGAAGGCGTTGACCTACCGGGACCCCTGTATCCAACAGTTGTTATCTCCCAATATCGGTCAATGGAGTAGAGATTTGGGCTAAGAATGCACAGGCGCTGAATTACCCCTCAAAATGGAGTTGCCATTGCCAGGCCAGAAGATAACACAAATCACCGTAACACCAATCCCGGCCCACTATCGCAAGATGTTGGGCAGACCTGCGTTTGCAGAGGATATCGGCAGCCAACGAACCGAATGGCTGGTGCGAGCGCGAACCGATGGCGGTCTGGAGGGTCTGACGGTAGCCAACCGCTTCATGCAGCAGTTCCACGGGTTTGATTCCTCGGACGGCACTGTCCGAGGGCTGATCTCCCTACTCCGTGAGGGGTTCCTGGGCCGGACTGTGGACGAGTTCCTAAAAGTTTCCGATGGTCAAGTAGTGGGCGTGCGCGATGCATACAAGCAGGCTTTCTGGGCGCACGGCTGGATGAGCATTCTCGCCTTCGACCTTCTAGGGCAGGAGATGGGAGTTTCGTGCGTCGAGCTTCTGGGAGGGCAGGTCCGAGATCGGGTTCCTGCCTATGACACTACCCTGTTTTTCCAGGACCTGCTCAACCCCGAGAAGGGCGCGGCGCAGGTGGCCGCGGATGCGGCTAAATCCCACAGTGACGGATACAATGGGTTCAAGATCAAGGTCGGCAGGCCGGGGCGGTGGATGACTCCCGAAGCCGGTGTGGAACGGGACGCAGAGGTCGTGCTGGCCGTCCGTGGATCTTCTCTGCGGCCTCCGATGGGCGCATCATCCTGGGCCATCTTGGGACCGGCAGTTCTTCGCCAATCTGGTAGTGGCCGAAGACGAGGATCGGAAGGGTTGACATCGCTAGTGCGTACCGAGTTAGAGCAACGAGGCGCAGCCGCTTGGACAGGTCCGATTGCCTTACCGGGCCATCGTTAGGGTTGCGCCGAATCGCCGCCTCTCGAATCTCTGCATCTCCGTCCTCCGTCGTTTCTGCGTCCACAAAGAGTTGTCGGCCCAACGAGAAGCGTTCGTCTTCGCCAGCATTGTGAAGGCCGCGTGTTGTGTCGGTGGCGTCGAGTGCCACCTGGAAGTAGAGACGCCTCGGCATGATCCCGCAATCGCCGCCTCCCATTTCGACAAACCGATAGCCAGCCTCGGACCCGTCGGGGAGTTCCTCTCGCCAGATCCGTAGATCGCCGTTCTCGAAGGTGTCAGGCAGTCCAAGGGCCTTCGCGTATTCGACCCAGGTCGGTCCCGTCGGCTCGCTGCGTTTGTAGCCATACCGCCGAAGATGCCAGTCAAGCGCGCGGGCTGTCTTCTCTGGATCCTCTTCCCATCGGGCTTGAGCGGCCCTGACTCCGGAGAGGAAGTCTTCGAACGATCCGGCAGGCATGTTCGCCTTTCCCATCCTTAGAGCACCGTACGAACGGTATCCGCACGGAATTACGTACACCTTGACTCACATAGACTCCGTACAACACCGTAGCAATCGAAAGGGTGATGCACAATGCCAACCGTCGCGATA
>CAJWRP010000113.1 GCA_913046025.1 uncultured Chloroflexota bacterium | reverse complement strand
TCAATGTCAGACCACCTCAATGCCATCGCCTCAGATCGCCTCAGACCCGTGTACAGAAGAGTGAAGAACAGAGGATGGTAGACGGTTTTCTGAGTCTCTCCCATTAGCAAGTGAATCTCCTCGGGGCTCATGACCCTAATCTCATTCTTTTTAACCTTGGGAGGGGTCACATGGTCAGCAGGATTTCGGTACAGCTTGCCCCACTTTACGGCATCGGCCAATGCAACATGCAGAGCCTTATGGACATGCTTAACCGACTGAGGCGAGAGTCCACCGGGCTTACCGTCCCTGCGCCAAGAAGATGACCTGGGAAAGTGTTGTAATGGAGTCGGTGTCAGACCGCCATGGCCAAACAGTTACCCAAAACCGTTAGAAGAATGTTAGAATTGGGGCCAATAGTCACAATTACAGAACGAATACGTATGGTGCACTAATGACCTTGTTATGGGCTGGAAGAGTGCTGATCCAGTTGGGGATAATATATAAAGGCCCCAGTCCTGAAGACCGAGGCCTATAAATAAATCTTAATTCGTCTGCGGAAATACCCTAGTCGCGCCGGTAGCCGCCTCTGCCACCACCACCGCCTCTGGGGCCGCCACGTCCTCCGCCACCGCCACCGGGCCTACCAACTGGCCGGTTGCGCTCCAATATGGAGGCCGGATCTTCGCCCTCTTCGGCCGTGAGAAGCGCCTTGCGGGACAGGTTTACCCGCCCCATATTGTCAATCTCCAGGACCATTACTGTGACTTCCTGGCCAACCTCGACTGCATCTTCTACTTTTTCAACCCGGTCTTCAGAGAGCTGGCTGATGTGAACAAGACCGTCCTTGCCGGGCAATATGGACACGAAAGCACCGAAGTCCATTAAACGGACGACCTTACCAGTGTAGATGTCTCCAGCCTTGACCTCACGAGTCAGATCCTCAATCATCTGGATGGCCCTCTTGGAGGCCTCGCCGTCGGAGGAGCCGATGGTCACTGTGCCGTCGTCTTGGATATCAACAGTAGCCCCTGTCTCCTCTGTGATGCTGCGAATCATCTTACCACCAGGGCCAATAACAGCGCCGATTTTCTCGACAGGCACCTTAATGCGCACCATGCGAGGTGCGAACGGACTCATCTCTTCTCGAACGCCGCTGAGCGTTTCAGCGATGTGGTCGAGAATCTGAAAGCGGGCCTCTTTGGCCTGCGCCAGCGCATCCTTGACCATATCCATTGTGATGCTCTTTACCTTTATATCCAGTTGGATCGCGTTTATGCCCTCACGGGTCCCCGCGACCTTGAAGTCCATGTCTCCAACGTGGTCTTCCAATCCCTGAATGTCAGTGATGGTCTGGTACTCGCCGTCGTCACCGACGATAAGTCCCACCGAGATCCCGGCAACCGGGGCTTTGATCGGCACACCGGCGTCCATGAGGGCAAGGGTGCCCGCGCAAACGCTCGCCATGGAAGTGCTTCCGTTGGAACTCAGCGCTTCACATACTATGCGCAAAGTGTAGGGGAACTCGTCTTGGGTTGGCAGCACTGGAGCCAACGCTCGCTCTGCCAGAGCACCGTGACCAATCTCCCGGCGCCCAGGGGAGCCCATTCGCCTTGCTTCACCCACTGAATAAGGAGGGAAGTTGTAGTGCAGCATAAACCGCTTGGTCTCTTCTGGAGTCAAAGTGTCCAGCCTCTGGGCATCTCCGACAGAGCCCAGCGTCGCGATTCCCAGTATCTGAGTCTCGCCTCGGGTGAAGAGGGCGCTGCCATGGGTCCTTGGGAGCAGGTTTACTTCACTGCTTAACTGGCGAATCTCCTTGACGCCGCGTCCGTCAGGGCGCTTGCCATCTCGCAGCACGCTTACCTTGAAGGCTTCCTCTAACTGAGTCTCGAAGGCCTCCATCAGGTGCTTGCTGTCGTACTCCTCGCCCAGGGAGTCTCGAACCTCTCCCCTTAACTCGTCCAGGCCATCGTAGAGGTCGGCCTTGCCGGTGGAAGAGGAGAAAATGCCGTTCAGCTTGCTGCTGAGCATATCGTTGAGCTTGGCGTCGAGCTCTTCTGGGTACCCAAAGGGAGAGTAGGAGCCCTTTTCCTTGCCAACGTCGCGGACCATCTCGTCTTGCATTTCGATGGTCTTAACGTTGATCTCCTGGGCCTTCTCAATGGCCTGCACAACGATCTCTTCTGAGATCTCCTGCGAGCCTGCCTCCATCATTATTACGCCGTCTCTGGAGCCTGCGACGATGATGTCCAACTGGCTTTCCTCAAGCTGCTGGTAGGTCGGGTTGACCACCAAGGAGCCATCGACATATCCCATTCGCGTGGCCGCCATGGGCCCTTCGAAGGGTATGTTGGAGATGGAAAGCGCTGCAGATGCACCGATGAGAGCTAGAGTCTCGAAAGGCGTTTCCTGATCAATGGAGAGCGTGGTGATTACGATCTGGACTTCATTGCGGAAGTCTTTGGGGAACAGAGGGCGAATTGGCCTGTCACACAATCGGGCCATGAGGACTCCGTGTGTGCTGGGCCGCCCCTCGCGCCTGAAGAAACTTCCGGGGATTTTTCCCCTGGCGTAAATCCGCTCTTCGACGTCTACCGTCAGCGGAAAGAAGTCTATGCCCTCTCTGGGTTTGGCCATAGTGGCCGTCACCAAGAGAACGCAATCTCTGTATTTGACTACTACGGCGCCCCCAGCCTGCTGGGCCAGTTTGCCCGTTTCCAGGGTGAGCTGTGCAGAGTCAAAAGTTCGTTCATACGTGGATACCATCTGGTACGTTACCTCCTGCGGGAATCCGGGGAATCCAAGAAAAAAGAAAAATAGCCCCGAAGGGTCGGAGCTATCTTCTCAATCCAAGCTTGGCAATTATCGCCCTGTAGCGGTATACGTCTTCCCGATTGAGGTATCGCAGCAGTCTACGTCGACGACCTACCATTTTGAGTAGTCCTCGGCGCGTGGACTCGTCATGCTTGTGAATCCTTAGGTGATCTGTTAACTCAACGATTCGCGTAGTTAGAACTGCTACCTGAACTTCACTAGAACCTGTGTCGCCGTCGTGAGTCTTGTACTCTTCCATTACGGCCTGTTTTTCAGCCTTGTCCAATACCTTCTCCTGGGGCTTCCCCAACTAAAATTAGTCATTCTTTTATCGTGAAATTGTAGCATGTAAACAGCAGCAATCGCAATGGATTGCCTCACAGTGTTTAAAGGTATTTTATTCCTTGCTGGCGTATTAAACGGGCCGGATGGCATTCGAGCGCACGTATAGTCCAGGCACCGATCCTGTCATGCGAGCGGGCCAAGTCCCAATGCGGTGTGCCTTATACTCCTGATAAGAAGTCAGTCACGGCCTTTTGGAAGCCAGCGGGCCTGTCGCCCATTACAAGATGGCCAGCTCCTTCAACCGTAATCATGGTGGCGTTGGGAATGCGGTCGTGCATGCTCTCCGCAATATCCAGCGCCATTATGTCGCTGGCTCCCCCTCGAACTACCAGAACAGGGCATTGGATGCTTTCCAGGTAACCCCATAGGCGTTCTATCGTGTCCGGATCGGCGCCAATGCGGCGGTCCGGAGATCGCAGAAGCTTGTCATACTTCCAGGTCCACTTGCCGTTGGGAAGTTCCATGAGATTATGCAAGATGCTGCCTCGCACCTGCACGGCATCGCGGCGGGGATTGTATTGCAAAACCCTATCCACGAAGGCGTCCACCGAATCCAGCTCGTCTTCTTGTTGCACGAAGCTGCGTATGTTGCCCGAGCCTGCCTGCATGTTCTGGGGACCGGCATCAACGATGACCAACGCCTTCAGCTTGTCTGTGTGGTTACCGGCGTAGGTGAACGAGTTGCGTCCGCCCATAGACAGGCCCATGAGAACGAAATCATTTAACCCCAGTCCGTCGACGATGGCTGCGATGTCCTTCTGTTGAGTCTCAGGGGAGTAGTCGCCATCCGGTGCCCACCCGCTATCGCCATGACCGCGCTGATCCAAGGCGATAACTCTGTACCTATCGCTGAAGGAAAGTGCTACGAAGTCCCAAGAGTGACAAGTCTGGGCAAAGCCATGCAGTAGTACCATCGGCTGGTTGGAGGGATCACCCCACTCCAGGTAGTGGAACTTCAGACCATTCGCCTCCACAAATCTGTCCTGTGGAACCGTCTCATTAGTAAAGCTAACGCCCATGGCACGAGCGGCATCATACAGCGAGAGTCCTTGACTGCCAGCTTGTGAAGTCAAATTTCTTTCCTCCAGAATATTTTTTAAATATAGTTTTGGATTGGCGCAATTCACCGGCCTAATTCGGACAAACGGGCCTAAATCGGCGGGCGACGAGTGTGCCATTCGGTGGCGCTTTCGTAGGACTGAGCTGCTTGGAGCACTAGCCCATCATCGAAGGCCCTGCCAGACAGCTGCATTCCGATGGGCATGCCGTCAGACGTGAAACCGCACGGCAAGGATATGGTGGGCGCGCCGGTAAGGTTGAATGGCCGGGTAAGCCGCGGCATAACGGCCAATTTCTGATGCGGCTCCCCTGCGACAGCGACAACCTGATCTTCCAGATTGGGTGCGCCAATGGGCACTGTGGGCGCCAGCAGGAGATCGTAAGTCTTCATTACTTCTGCAATTTCTCGGTTGAATACAACCCTGGCCCTCTGCGCCTTGATGTAGTCTACCGCAGAAGTTGCTGCCCCAATGTAGAGGCGTTCTCTGACATCTGCTCCGAAATCCTCCGGCCTGTTCCTCAAGTTATCCATGTGTATTTCAGCTGCCTCAGTAATGAGAATAGCCCCGGATATCGGTATGGACTGGGCCAGAACCGGTATCGAGACGTCTTCTACTATCGCGCCAAGTCCCTGCAGAATGCCAGCACCGGCCTTTATCGCATCGGTGATCTCGTCATCAATACTGTCGTAGAAATACTCCTGAGGCACGCCGACACGTAAGCACCGAACGCCGTTGTCCAGACCTACGGTGTAGTCTTGGCGGGGGCGGGCGGCCGACGATAGATCGCGAGAGTCATGACCAGCGATGGCATTAAGAATGATGGCGGTGTCTCGGACGGTGCGAGTCATTGGCCCAACAGTGTCCAGACTGTGAGAAAGCGGAAATACGCCGTGGCGACTTACCAGGCCGTAGGTGGGCTTTAACCCAACGATGCCACAGGCACCAGCGGGAATGCGCACCGACCCGCCGGTATCGCTTCCAAGCGCGGCCATACACTGTCCCGCTGCTACTGCTGCCCCTGAGCCGCCGCTGGAGCCGCCAGTTATTCGACCAATGTTCCAGGGATTACGCGCTGGGCCATGGTGAGGGTTTTCACTGGTGGCACCCAGGGCGAATTCATGCATCTGGAGCTTGCCCATGAGGATCGCACCGGCTTCTTGAAAGCTTTCCACAACCGCGGCGTCATAATCAGGCACAAAATCACGCATGATCTTGGAGCCTACTGTTGTGCGAATACCCTGGGTGTAATAGAGGTCCTTGAGGCCGATAGGAATGCCGTGCAAGGGGCCCAGATACCTGCCTGCCTGAATCTCACTCTCGGCCTTCTTAGCCGCAACACGAGCCTCGTCCGCCAGCAGGGTCACGAATGTATTGAGCACCTCGCCTGTATCGGCTATACGTGCCAAGTGGGCCTCCACTAGATCAACAGGGGACAGCTCCTTGGGTGCCAAAAGCGCGGCCGCTTCCGATATGGTGAGAAAACATAATTCTTTCGAGTTCACGATTTTTTCGTCCTGGCATCCTCGGTTGGGCTGAACTTGATCGCAGGCTCTGCATCTTTTAAGCCCATAGGCCCCATACCGATAATGGCTTCGAACGATGCCTGGATTTGCGAGAGCAGGCCCTCGTCAATCTCTGCTCCAGAGGCTGCCTTGAGGGCTTCAAGAAACCTGTTAGTAACTTTCATTTTGCCACATACATTCCCACGTAGCGTGTCGTTGGGACACACAAAATCTGACTGCCAATCTACACGATAATGTCAGGGTTTGCGAGTGGCGTCGAGTAAAGAGGCCCAAGCCTTTGTCGCCAGATCATCGTCGTCGCCTATAACAAGGAGACTGGCCGGCGCGCCAGCTCGGCTCAACAGCAGTGCGTACATCGCCATCCGGACGCTCCGTCTAGACATGCACTGCGATTTCATTTCTGATTACTGCCTCTCCACGCCTGGAGTTAAGTAGCCGTAGAAGGTCGAACTCCTTCCTTGGGAGAGCAGGGTCCATCCGTTTGCCCCTAACGTACACCTGGCGAGCCTTGGCATCTACAACCAGAGCGTTTAACGGAGGCTCCACATAGGATATGCGAAAGGTCCTGGCCCCGCGAACTGGAACATGAAGGTCATGTCGCTGCTACCCATGCGGACCAGGTCACCGTGCGTAAGAGGAGACTCGTCATCGAATATGCATCGACGATTAATGAAAGTCCCGTTGGTACTGCCCAGGTCGCTGATGTAATAGCCGTTTACAGTGGGTACGATAGCAGAGTGCTTTCGGGATACCGGTGGCTCATCAACAACGACATCGTTGTCCGGTTGACGGCCCATGCTTGTTATTTCAGAAAACAGGGCAATGCCCCCGTGACGCGAACCACCCTGTACCAGCAGCGATGCCTCACTGCTAACATCTAGCTTTCGGTCCGGCTTTCAGTCGCTTTCGCTTGCTGTTTCTGCCTGTCCCACCACCTCGCTGCTAGGGCCGTACTTTTGGAGGTGGTTAATTATACCAGATGGCGATTATTGGGCTCTAGAGATGCTAAATGCGGGACAGCGATCAGGCGAGCTTAGTCGTCCCCTGCGGATGGTTGCGGCTGAGGCTCCGGCTGTGCTGCGGCCCGCTCAAATCCCTGCAATATGGACCCTATATTCCTCACCTTGCTGTTTAGCATGGCAGGACCCGCGGCAAAGGCAATGACTGCAACAGCGCCTAGGGATACCGCAAAGGGAGCGCCCATGCTTTCGGCGATAAGGCCCGCCTGGAATCCTCCCAGAGGCATTATGCTCCACGTCATGCCATAGAAGCCCATCACCCTGCCGCACATACGGTCGGGAACCATGATCTGCAGCGAAC
>CAJWRP010000112.1 GCA_913046025.1 uncultured Chloroflexota bacterium | reverse complement strand
TACCGGAAGCGAGGAGTATTCTGGGTGAATCGATAGCACCGGCACTAAGAATAATCTCGTCAGCCTCCATTACAAACCGCTGATCACCGCTCTCCACATCTACGCCCGTGGCTCGTTTTCCGTCGAACACCAGACGATGCACAGTGCAGTTCGGTCGTATGGTTAAGTTCATCCTGTGCCGTGAGAGCGCCAGATGGCCCAGGTTGGTGCTCCAGCGAATGCCTTCGGGGTTGTTCAGGGGCAGAGGGCCGACACCAGCAGTGTCCGGTGCATTGTGATCAGGACAATCGGGAAAGCCATTGTCCAGGCAGGCCTGATAAAACGCCTTCGACGCGCCGAGCCACGTCTCTGGCTGAAAGCGATGACAAATAATGGGGCCATCGGTCCCGTGAAAATCATCGCTGAAAGTTGTGTCTGTCTCTAGCTTCCGAAAATAGGGAAGTGTCTTCTCAAAGGACCACTGATCATTGCCCCAGGACGCCCAGTCGTCATAGTCTTCTGGCAGCCCCCGAAGGAATATCTGGCCGTTGATGGCACTGGAGCCGCCGGTAACCTTACCTCTCGGAATCAACATAGGATCGGCCATGTCTGTGGCCCTCCCGGTGAACTGCCAGTTGTGTTCGCTGGTCATTATATCTGTCGCAGAGGCGTAGCCGTACTTGACCTCTTCAGGCAGGTCGTCAATGCCTGCATAGTCGGGCCCCGCCTCCAAGAGCAAAACTGACTTGCTCAGATCCTCCGTGAGCCTGGTGGCCATAATGGCTCCCGCTGAGCCGGCGCCTATTACAATGTAGTCGTATTTCAAGAAATTTCACTTGCATTTTTACTGACGGTGCGACTCGAGCAACCGATTGGCAATATCCGATTATTTGGAAGTAACGCTTAGCTCCTCGGCCATTTTCAGCATGGCGCGGGCCGTCTCTTCATGGGCTATGTCAACCATGTCGCCGTTGTACATCACAGCTGCGCCTCCGGTCTTGCGCATCTCCTCCATGGCGTCCACCAGGCCCTGCCATGTGGCGATCTCTTCTGCGGTGGGTGTAAAGACCTCGTTGATTACTGACACATGAGACGGGTGAATCAGGTGCATACCCGTGTAGCCCAACTGACGCAGCTCGGTTGCATACTTTCGTAGTCCATCCAGGTCCCTCAATTCAAACCAGCCCCCTGAAATAGGGAACTGTACTCCTGCAGCTCTTGAGTCGATGAGCACCTTTGAACGTAGGAATAGGGTCTCCATGCCCTCAGGCGTCCACTGAAAGCCTATAGAGCGAGCAGTGTCGCCGCCCTTGCCACCACTGCCACCCATGTGCGCGACCCTGTCAGAAGCCTTGGCTATATTATATGCGTTCCTCAGGCCCTCAGCCGTCTCCAGTCCCGGGTCTATGAAGGTCTTGCCGATCTCCACACCGGCTCGGCGCTCGAAGAATTTCAACAAAGCGTCTACTTCCGCTATGTCGGCTGGCGTCTGCACCTTGGGCAGGATGATACCATAGAGGTTGTTGCAGACCACTGCTTCCAGGTCGTCGCCGGTCATGCCGGTCTCCAACGTGTTCACCCTCACAACCAGGGTCTGGCCCAGGTCACCCAACTCATCCAGCATCTTGCGAACCAGAGTTCTGGTGGGAGCTTTCTCAGGAACGGGAACAGAATCTTCCAAGTCTAGAATCAGCGCGTCGGACCCGTACTTGGAGGCCTTGCGCATCCAGTCTTCTTTGTTACCAGGAACGTAGAGTACCGAGCGCAGTGGCTTGGCTTTGAATTTCATAATTTTCTCCGTGACTTAGTTAGGCGTAGGACTCTTGCTCACATCCAAGTAGGTGACTAATGAGAATCTGGGGGCACATTCGGACTTCCTTTTACGAGTTACCTAGTCAGAACCAAAGTGGATTACACGATGCCTTCTGACTTGAGACGTGCGAGAGTCTCCTCGTCGATGTCGAGAAGCTTACGGTAGATTTCGACGTTTTGCTGCCCAAGGGTTGGCGCGCCGTAGGGTTCGGGCACTTCGCCATCAGAGAACAGCACAGGGAATCCAGATGAGATACCAGGAACGGCCCCTTCAATCTTGCCATGCCTCATGGGCAATAGGCTCCCCCTGTCCCGAAAGTGCTTATCATCCCGGACCTCAGCGACAGTGCGAACCAGACTGCAAGGCACGTCACCAGCCTCAAGGATATTCATTGCTTCATCCCTGGTGAGCTTACTAACCATATCCTGAATGACCCGTCTTGTCTCAATAACGTTGCTTACTCTGCTGTGAAACTCCTTAAATCGAATGTCCTCCACCAGCTCGGGTGCTCCGAGGGCCACTACCAGCCGCTTCCACTGATCATCGCTAGCTGCAGTGATAATAACCTCCCCGTCACTAGTGTGGTATAGGCCGGTAGGGCCACCACGGGTTGTATTACCCATGCGCAAAGGGAGGCCCATCTCCACGTCATCCTCCAAAGTATCCATGAACATGAGAGACGTGAGTGTGTCCATCATGGAGACATCCAGGAACTGCCCGGTACCGGTCTTCTCCCGCTCCCGCAACGCCAGCATGATGGAATAGCAGGCAAACAGCGGAGTGACCAGGTCTCCAATATAAAAACCCACGCGCGTCGGCGGACCATCAGGGTGCCCGTTGATCTCCATCAGGCCACTCATTGCCTGAATCTGCGGGTCGTGGGCAGGTTTATCCGAATATTCGCCTGTCTGACCGTAGCCAGATATCGAGCAGTAGATGATTCTAGGATTAACCTTGGCAAGGTTGTCGTAGCCAAGCCCCATACGCGAAAGTGAGCCAGGGGAAAGGTTCTCTACCATTATGTCAGCCGATTTGGCCATGTCCAGGAACATCTGCTTCCCTTCGGCGGACTTCAGGTTCAGCGTAACGCTCTTTACTCCCTGGTTTCGCTTTAGGAAGCGAGTGGAGATGTCGTCATCGGTCTTAGGCATCAGGTTCTTACCTTCGGTTCCTATAAAGGGACCGTTGTTGCGCACAGGGTCGCCCTTGCCGGGCATCTCCACCTTGATGACCTCGGCGCCCATGCGGGCCAGGTTCATGCTGGTGTAGGGTCCGGCCAAGAAGCCGGTTACGGCCAGCACTCGAATATCACTTAGCGGCTGCATCATTCCTCCATTGTTCTTGGATATTGAGCGTATCGGCTACTCGATATAAACCCGAAATTGGATCGTGTCCTCATGACAAATACTTGAAATATTTGTGACGCCTGCTCGCGGCGGATGCCGGTTGGCAGCGAGCCCTCTACTCTTACATTAAATAACTTCGTAGACCCAAATGTTGTTGTACTTATCCAACTGCCTCTTTGGCATCGCCAGGAAATCCTTGGAGCGCTCAATGAGCTTCCATTTCCCTTCCGTTTCCAGGTCGGCCTGCTTTTCCTTGAAGCCTTCGTCTTCATACACATCAGTGCGCAGACCGAAGGCAATCTTTCCTCCTGGGCGCACCACTCGGATTAGCTCATCGAAAGAACTTGGACGAGCATGACCTTGCGTGAAGACTCCGATGCTAATGACGGCGTCGAATTCGCCAATTGGAAAGTCAAGGTGATCCCCAAGGGCCATCTGGCGGAGGTCATCGTAAACGTCCTTCAACTGCGCCTGCTCCAACATGCCATTTGAAAGGTCGATTCCAACGATGTGGCGGTAGCCCTTATCCGCCAAGAGTTTGCCTACGATACCAGTTCCTGCCCCGGCGTCTAGTACCCGAGCATCTATATCAACATGCTTGGCAAACACAGCTGCACCGACGTCAGGATCTCGTCGGCCCCAGTTGTCGATAGTATCCCGGTCGTAAGTGTCTGCCCAGGCGTCATAATTGGAGGCCAATTCACCGTTGCTCTGCGACTCATATACTCGCTGAACATAATTGATGTAGCCTTCTGGTTCTTCTGGCACGGTCTTCTCCAATGCCCTGGTTAAATGTCGCCAGAATTATAGCAGCACTGCCGGCATTGAGGTACAGGAGGAGATGGAGGAAATCTTAGGCGCAGCAGATCACGGTCCGCCCTGTGACGCTGATTACTTGCAGAGGAGGATTATTTGTCTACTTGCGCTACGGCCCTGTTTCGCTTCGTCAAGATACTGGGCAGCAGGAAAGCAGCCACAGCCATCTGGGAAATGAGGAACCCTAAGCCGGCGCTGACAATACCGTAACACGGGAGAAGAAGGTAGCTAATTCCTAATGTGAGTATGCATAGGTGTGAGTATAGCCAAAACAATAATTACCAAATGGCAATTTAAATGAAATTCGACCTACACGATGCAAAAGAATTTTGACATTGACTAGGAAATTATTATTCTCTACCTTAAATTATGTCTCAAGGGGGTTGTTCCGTTATCGAGCCGTTGACTATAATAATTACGTAGATTCAGCTTATAAGACCCTTATTTGAGAGTTTCATGCATTTTGAATCCGTCAGGCAAACACAAGCACCATTAATCACTTTATTACTGTAGGAGGTATCCCATGGAAGCCTATTGCCTTAAGTGTCGAGCTCATCGGGAGATCGATTCCGCAGAGCAGGTTACACTCAAGAATGGAAGGCCCGCGACCCGGGGTAAGTGCTCCGTATGTGCATCAACGGTATTTAGAATCGGCAAGGCTTCTTAACTTATAGTTTGCCTGGCCCGGCCATTATATGGCCGGGCCTAATACCACCGCCGGACATCTATTGGCAAGACGCCCACATTAGAATGTGCCTTAGCTTATTCCGGCTATTTTTCTGCCTTGATACTAGCAGGCCTAAGCTTTGCGTATCCCCCGATACTGCACCCCGCTTTAGTCCGTCAGAGCCTGATAAGTTGCGACCTGGAACTCCCGGCGCAAGGGATAGGTAGAGCTAGGCATCATCTGCGTTAGCAGTATCGCCACCATGTCCTCCATAGGATCCACCCAAAATATTGTGCTAGCAGCGCCGCCCCAAGAATAAATGCCCTCCGAGCCGAGGATGCCATGTTCGGCGATGTCCATAACTACTCTGAAGCCCAGGCCAAACCCACAGCCGCGCGTGTCTGATGCATTACTCTGACCCACGGCAAAAGGCTTCAACGACTCTGGCAGATGATTCGACGTCATCATCTCAACAGTTTTCGGACCCAGAATGCGAACGTCGTCCAGCTCACCCTCGTTGCACAGCATCTGGCTGAATCGCATGTAGTCCTCAGCCGTTGATGTCAGGCCGCCGCCGCCGGAGAACAATGTGTGCGGAGCCTTAAACTTGTTCACTAGCGTATTGTCTAGTTCCTCTATGCTGCCGTCAGACTTCGGTCCGTACACTGAGGCAAGCCGGTCCAGTTTCTCTTCGGAAACGTAGAACGCCGTATCCACCATGCCCAGTGGTTCTAGAATTCTCTCCTGAAGGAACTCGTCAAATGGCTGGCCAGAGATGACTTGAACTAGACAGCCCAGAACGTCGGTGGCTCTACTGTAACGCCACTTGGCACCCGGCTGAGTTAGCAGCGGCAGGGCGCTCAGCTTTTTAACCATCTCTGGCAGATTGCTTTGCGGGTCCATCATGTCCGACTGCCTATATTGCTCCTCCACAGGCGAGTCCTTATGGCTACCCATACTGAGGCCTGAAGTGTGAGTCAGTAGGTGTCGAATAGTGATGGGTTTGTCCTGTTCCACAAGCCTCATGCCTCGTTCGCCCATGCCATCGTAGACCTTCATTCGACCCAGTTCCGGTATGAACTTACCGACGGGATCGTCCAGGGAGAAGTGGCCCTCTTCGTACAGCATCATGACGGCCACGCTGGTGATGGGCTTGGTCATGGAGTAGATGCGAAATATGCTGTCCTTCTCCATCGGAAGGGCGCCATCGATATCAGCAAGACCATGGGACTCGAAATGAAATACCTCTCCTTCGCGAGACAGCATAGTCACGGCCCCGGCCAGCTTGCCTTCATCCACATATCCCTGAATCAACTTGTTAATACGACCTAGCCTGTCGGACGAAAAGCCGACCTCCTCCGGTAAAACTACGTTCATATACTCACTCCACAAATATTCTTATTCAATTTCAAGTCACGAAATAACGATAGCCTACGATTTTGCCAAAATGACAAGCACCCGACGCCAACCAGAAGAATCGGGACCAAAGCCCAGAAGCTAACAAAAATGTCCATGGCCATTCGTCTCAGGACCGGCGGACCATAATCGAAAACCAGCGCCAACACAGTTATGCTGGCAGACTGCAAAACGTAGGCTATCGCCGCCGTTACAAATATCCATTTCACTCGACTACGAATGGTTATCGCCGAAGTGACAGCTATTATAGAGGTTAAAAAGAGAATACCCCACTGCTTGGTAAAGCCGGGAACGACCACTGGTGCTCTGTCCGCTGCACCAACAATCATCAGATGTAGTCCTACGGACTCTACGCTGACGCTACCTACTAGCAATGATGAAGCCGTTGATTCCACAGCCTGGTTATACTCACCAGCAATGCCAAGCCATGCAAGACACAGCACCACCAGGGCAGCTAACGCCCAAAATATATTTTGCAACAAACCATCATTGCCAGATTTGAACTGATCTTGTGACCATATTAACCACACGGCTACAGCCAGCAAGACCATTAAGGACTGCCACACCAGCAGGTGAATAACTTCCAGTAGCTGAGGAAATATGGAGCCCAAGAAGAATAGGCTGACTATCCTTATAAGGTTTACGCCCATAATGGCCGCGACTCCCACAGGCAGACCTTTTGTTTTATAGGACATGCTCTTGGGATACGCCAGCACCGCGGCCACAAACAGCAGCATTGGCCCTAGCGCCAGACACTCCGTAACCACATCCAGTGCGAACGCTTCTGAAGCCACGACAGTGCCACTTACCGTGACCTGTGCTCCCAGAGCGGTCAGCACCAGGCCGGTCCACTCCGCCGTCTAGAGCGCCAGTGTCCTCAGCGCAGGCATGTCCAGGCCAACGATCAGCAGTGCCGTCACGACTGCGATAGCAAACGCGGGCAGGCCCGCTCGAAACAGCAATTCGGCGCGGTTGATATATGGCCTAGCGTCCTCCAAAACCCTGGCAAC
>CAJWRP010000111.1 GCA_913046025.1 uncultured Chloroflexota bacterium | reverse complement strand
GAACCGAGAATCACACCTCGAAAGTCCATGTCGATTCGCGTAGCCGGCGTTGCCCTGCTGGGCGCGATGATGGCGTCAAATGGAGCCATTAGGTCGTCTGCAATCCTGGCGACCTTCGTTCGAATTCGAAGCGCCTTTATATAGTCCTGCGCTGAAATCGCTGACCTGGCATAGGGGTGTCGGTCCTCGGGTGCCGTTAGCCCGGCAGGTCCTCCCTCATCCATGAACTCCTCGAAGGCGCTGGCCGATTCGGCGCTTAGGATAGTTCTTGTTACAGCTTCGTAAGGTAGGTTCGGAAATTCAATCTCGTCTATAGATGCAAAGTTTCTCAGCACATCGAGGGCGGCTTGCGTATTTGCTCGGACATCTTCATCCACGTCGTTAAGGGCGCCCTTTAATATGGCCAACCTAAATGTCTTTTCTGATATGTCTGATTCATCGTATCGAAAGACCTGATCGGTGGTTGTCGGGTCGTTCGGGTCTTGACCAGCAATGGCCTCCAGCACAATGCCGCAGTCATCGGCGGTAAGACAAAGCGGGCCCAGCTTATCCAGCGTCCAGGACAGCGCCATTGCGCCATGACGGCTAACCCTGCCGTAGGTCGGACGGAGCCCTGCTAGTCCACAGTTGTTCGCGGGCGAGAGTATGGACCCCCAAGTCTCCGAGCCGATAGCGAAAGGCACAAGGCCTGCCGCCACTGCTGCGCCAGAGCCGCTGGAGGAGCCGCCCGTCCAGGTTTCCCGGTCCCACGGACTTCGGCCAGGGCCTGTGAAGGAGGCGTTGGGCTGTCGATAGCCCATGCCGCCTGCCAGTTCTACCATGGCCAGCTTGGCACACAACAGGGCCCCCGCCTTTTCTAGTTTTGTAACCACGGTAGCGTCGTAATCGAAGATGCGGTTGCGGAAAGGAACAGCTCCCCAGGTGGTGGGTATGCCGATGGTTGCCAGAAGGTCCTTGCCGCCATAAGGAATGCCGTGCAGCATGCCATGGGATTGGCCGGCGTCGCCCTGCTGTTCCGCCCGGTAGGCCTGTTCCAGGGCGCGCTCCCGTGTGACCGTTACTACGGCGTTATAGTCAGGGCCTATGCGATCAAGCCTGTCCAGGAAAATTTCAGTTAGTTCTGTAGGGGAAATTTGCCCGGTCTTGACTAGACCTGATAGCTGGCGAATGGGTTTGAAGACTACGTCTAAGGCCTGCATGACTAAGAGTCACCGCGATATGGTTTGAAGACGAAGAAGGGCTCGTCGCCGTTCTCAAGCTTTACGGCGCGCAGTTCCTCAGATACCTTGGCGATGGCCTCCACGCCAATGCGGATCTCTGCCAACTGGTCTTCGTTCAGGTAACGACCGTACCTAAGGCGCACCAGTTCAGACAGCGCATCGATCACTTGTGGATCGACCTCGGGCTCGCTCATGCTGTGCCTCCAATGGCTTTGGAGGTATGGTATGGATGCTGGTAGTGTCTGTCTAGCCCGTGGAGTTTCCGGTTAATACTGGCTGGTGTTGGCATGGAAGCCGGACCATCCGAACCAGTAAGAGACGCTTGATGGGACTGCTAGTCGAGTCTTAGTGGCATCAGATTCCTTTACCAGGGCCTTTAGGAAGCCATACCCATATCCTTCGCCAGCGAAAATTCTGTACCCTGGGACCGATAAGCGCGGGCTTCTGCAGATTTAGATGAGCCTAAAATAACCAGCGGCACACCGTTTACCCCGTCGTTCACAACTTGGCTATCCGACGTCACGGATATTGGGTAAACCACATGAACACCATCTATGTTCAGTCCCAGAACCTGTTCTTTCATATCCAGCCGGTCGTCGCGATCCAGCACGGGAAATATGGGCTCAGAATCGTTTCTATAGCCGAAGTAGATGGATTTCTCATCGGTCTCTGGCTCATATTGCGAGGATGAATAGAACCCGGTTTCCAGGGAGAGCACCTTAGTATAGGAATGATCACCGAGCCATTCCCCCCAGGTAGTCAGTGAGACTGGGAGAATCTTAAACTGGATACCGGTACCCGCAGTTCGCCGACTATTGAGACGCCCTGGAACTGGTTCCACAGAGTATTTGTTTCGCGATCGTACATGACCTTGTTGCTTCGAAACAGCAGGCCCGATGTGCCGAAAGTGGTTGGCATGTCGTTGATTTTGGCGGAATACACGATTTCGGTGCCGCACAACGTTCACCAGGAGAGCGAGATGGGCTCGCCTCCCACGATGTCGTTTACCATCTCATGAGCATTGGTGATGCGCAGGGGGTACGCCCGGTGGTCGCCGTTTATCGACAGGCCGAATACCCGATCGTCTGGCCTAAGGTATGTGGCTTCTTGGGCCGAGATCATCTTAGGATTCTTCAGATCTGGGATGCCGTATGGGACGACGCCCCACATTAACTCGATTAGGTTTATGTTAATCTCACCTACCATGGCTGGCCGCAGGAACTGGGCGAACCTGGGATCTATTTGGGACGTGATGTCGATCTTGCAGGCCAGGTAGTCTGATGACGGTAAGTAGGCGTCCCGGTTCTGGACCAGCCAGTTGGACCACTCAAGCCATGGCTCGCCTTCCTGTATCAGTCCAGTCAAGCTTTCGAGGGTTTCTGCCGTGGCGTCCCTGGC
Source organism: uncultured Chloroflexota bacterium (assembly GCA_913046025.1). Next base: position 4,436 of record CAJWRP010000111.1, on the reverse strand, counting down.
CCGTTAGGAGCTCTGGGAGCGCATGGACTCAATGAGCACAGGCACCATAGGCATGTCCCGCTGCTCGTCAATCTTTCCAGGGCTACTAAAGTATCTGCGTTGGTGAGGCCAAAGCCGAGGGAAACCTTGTACATCTGACAATTGGAGTCGTAGGTCGGTTGCGCGGTAGGGGATACAGTATTACCAAAACGTGAGGCAGCGGGCGACGGCAAGCAAGCAGTTACTGCAATGGCCAGCCCTGCCAGGGCAGATATGAACCACGTACATCTATTAAGCATCATCTTGAGCATTAGATGTTACAGGCAACATGCAGGTTAAACATTTCATCATGCCCGCGAATTAACCTGGTCATATTGTTCGCCCTGAGCCCGTCGAAGGGCCTGGCCGCCGGTCGGCCTATTCAAAATTATCTGGTAATGAAAGATGCCATGCGCTCGCCAATCATCATGGTGGTTACGTTGGTGTTGGCGCGAATGCAGTCAGGCATCACAGAAGCGTCCACCACACGCAAGCCCTCCATGCCGTGCACCCGACCGTATTGGTCAACCACCGCCATTGGGTCCGACGCCGGGCCCATCTTGCAGGTTCCGGAGATGTGCTGACCTGTAGTGGCCTCGCGCATCAGCCAGTCGTCAAGCGCGTCGTCCGAATCCAGGTCCGATTCAAGGGGCTCGGTTCTGCTTTCGATTATGGCCTCGAAGTCGGTATGCTTCACCAGTTCAAGGCTTTTGAACACGCCCTCGCGCATACGTCGCCGGTCGAACTCTTCTGCTAGATAGTTGTAGTTAAGATTGGGCTGTTCGTTAGGGTCAGCAGATTCTAGCTTAATTTCGCCTGAGCTTTTTGCCAGGTAGAGCGCCACTATCATGCGAATGCCCAGGCCGTCCATGCGAATACCACCGCGATTCACCCGTTCGGTGGCAAAGGAGTTCATGATGATGATCATGTCGTTGCGTAGGTCCGAGCCTTCGGCCGTGTAGCGCAAAACGTACTGGTTGCGAGGTGCCATGCCGTCAAGGGGATGGTCGGGCTTCGTTCTCCACGTTAGGTACACGATTGGATGGTCGCGCAGGTTCTGGCCAACGCCGGGCAGCTCGTGTATCAGAGGCACGCCGAACTCTGCCAGGTTGCCGGGACCGCCCACGCCGGACAGCATCAGTATGTGCGGCGAGCCTATCGCACCCGCACTGAGGACAATCTCCTCGCCGAATACCTGAAAGATCTCGCCAGCGCTTTCGACCTCGACGCCAATGCATCGCTTGCCGTCGAACAGCAGGCGATGCGTTGTGCAGTTGGCCTTGATGGTCAGGTTGAGTCGGTGGCGGGACATGCCTAAGTATCCTATTGCCGTGCTCCAGCGGATGCCCTGGGGATTATTGAACGGCGTAGGACTCAGGCCTTCGGAATCGGGATGGTTGAGGTCCGGGTGTAGCTTGTGGCCGGAGGCGATGACTGCCTCACGGAACGCCTTCTGCGATGGTAGCAGCTCTTCTTCTTTGAAGCGGCGCGCGATGATTGGGCCGTCGGTGCCGTGGAAGTCGTCGGAGAAGTCGGTGTCGGTCTCAAGCTGGCGGAAGTGGGGAAGAAGCTTCTCGAAAGTCCACTGGTCGTTGCCCATATCCGCCCAGGCGTCGTAGTCCTCCGGAACCCCGCGCAGGAACATTTGGCCGTTGATGGCGCTGGAGCCTCCGGTGACCCTGCCTCGGGGCACCATCATGGGCTCCGCCTTGTCGGTGGCCTTGCCCCAGAACTGCCAGTTGTGGTCGCTGGTCATGACGTCGGTGACGGTGGCGTAGCCGTGGCGCACCTCATCTGGTAGGTCGTCGATACTGGCGTAGTCGGGGCCCGCCTCCAGCAGCAGCACTGATCGACTGGGGTCTTCAGACAGCCGCGTAGCCATAATCGCCCCCGCCGACCCGGCCCCAATAACGATGTAGTCGTACTTCATGGTTTCGCCTCCTGAGCGCGTCCGTTACGAGATCGCATGCCGAGTTTACGGCACACGGATTAATGCGAGGGATGATAGGGAAACTTCGATGAGCGGTCAAGAAGGTATCGAGTCCGAACTGCGTCTGCTTATGACCAGGTGGGATTATTCTTTCCAGCCCACTGCCTGGCACCAGTGATTCGACCAGAACGTGTCTTCATCTTTGAACCACGCCCTCCAAGCCTTTATCATCTCCTGAATAGGGACATCCTCGTTTGGAGAGCGCTCCATTGCATCTTCTGCGACATGGGATAAGACACCTTCCAGATTGCCGGCATGTGACCGTACAGTTTCTAGGAAGGCGAAAACGATCGTGGATGATGAGCCCTCGATATTCGAGTATCCTGTTTCGCGCAATAACCGTCTAGCGCATTTTCCAGCGAAAAGGTCTCCGCCCTTGTCACGCTACTCCCGAAACCACATATCCAACGGCCGCTGGATATGTGGTCTGTTGGGGTGACTAACAGTCCACTGAAATGCGGCGTGGCGGCTCCGAGCACTCCACCCGGTAACACCTGCCTCAATTCTTTCAGGGCTTTGACAGGCTCGCTCAGGTGCTCCAGCATGCCATGAAGGAATACCGCATCATATGTGTTGTCTGGATATGGAATCTCGTAAACGCTGGCCACCTGGAATTCGATGTTTTTGACCCCTTGCTGCGCCGCCAGTTCTAGTGCCCGTTCTATGTCGTCTTGTGCCATGTCAATTCCGGTAACATGGCCTTGGCCAATCATTTCCACCAGCTCTAAAGTAATGCTGCCGGGACCACAGCTGGCGTCAAGCAGGCTCATGTCGGTGCGCAACGAGGGCGCTAGAAACGACACCCTCGTCCCTACGGTCCTTTGCCATTACGTTTGAGGCCGACTCGCTACTCAGGGAATAGGTTTCAACGGCCTAATCCGGGAGGTTTGAGTTCCCCGAGTTCGTGGACATTGGTTTCTCCTAATTCTTGATTCATAACCCGCTGCGCATGAAATCGGCGACGCGCTCGCCGATCATCATGGTGGTGACGTTGGTGTTGGCGCGGACGCACTCCGGCATAACAGAAGCGTCGGCGATGCGAAGGCTTTCGAGGCCGTGCACCTTGCCGTGCTGGTCTACCACAGCCATGGAGTCCGACACCGGGCCCATCTTGCAAGTGCAGGTGATGTGCTGGCCTGTGGTTACCTCTCGCAGCAGCCACTGGTCCAGGGTGTCATCGGAAACCAGGTCAGCGTCCGTCGGGTTGAGCCGCCCATCGATTATGCCATCGTAGTCGGGGTGCCCTGCCATCTGTATTGCCAGCCTCACGGCTTCCCGTCCCCTTTCTTTGTCGAAGGGGTGTTCCAGCAGGTGGTAGTCCAGGAAGGGTTGCTCGTGCGGATCGGTGGATATGAGGGTGATCTCACCCCTGCTGGCAGCGAGGTAAATGCCCGCCGTTATGCGTATGCCGACGGACTTCATGCGATCGCCCCCCCGGTTGATCCTCTCGGGAGCGAAGTTGCTGGGCCACATCATCATGTCGTTTTTGAGGTGTGAACCTGTGGCGGTGTAACGCACAGCCACCTGAATGCGAGGGGCCAGGCCGTCCATGGGGAATCCCTCTTTGGCCTTGAAATCGATGAAGATGAGAGGGTGGTCGCTGAAGTTCTGGCCTACGCCGGGCAGGTCCAGCACTATCGGCACGCCTACCTTGTTGAGATTGCCAACGGGGCCAACGCCAGACAGCATTAGCAGGTGTGGATTGCCGATGCTGCCACTGCTCAGAACGATCTCGTTCGCCTCTACGACGAACCTCTCGCCGCCGCTCTCCACCTCGATACCGGTGACACGATTGCCGTCGAAGATCAGGCGGCGGGCCATACAGTTGGCCCTCACCGTGAGGTTGAGCCTGTGTCTGGACTGGTTCAGGTAGCCGATGGCCGTGCTAATGCGGATGCCATCGGGGTTGTTGCTGGGGAACGGGCCAATGCCGGTAGCGCCTGGCTCATTCAGATCGGGGCAGTCGTCGTGGCCTAGCTCCCTGATGGAGTTGTAAAAGGCAGTCTGCGCTGGCAGCCACTCTTCTTTCTTGAAACGATGGCAAACTATGGGGCCGTCGGTCCCATGAAAGTCGTCGTGAAAGTCGGTGTCAGTCTCCAGCTTGCGGAAGTAGGGCAGCACCTTCTCGAAGCTCCACTCGTCGTTGCCCAGCGACTCCCATAGCTCGAAGTCGTGGGTTTGCCCTCGCAAGAAGACCTGACCGTTGATGGCGCTGGTGCCGCCGGTGACCTTGCCCCTGGGGACAAGCATAGGTTCCGATGTCTCGGTGCCCTTTCCAGTGAACTGCCAGTTGTGGTCGTCGCTGACCATGATGTCGGCGGCGGTGGAGTACCCATACTTTAGCTCGTCCGGCAGGTTGTCGAAGTCAGGGTAGTCTGGCCCCGCCTCCAGAAGGAGGACTGACCGGTCTGGATCCTCTGATAGCCTT
>CAJWRP010000110.1 GCA_913046025.1 uncultured Chloroflexota bacterium | reverse complement strand
TCAGTGCGGCGAAGCACCGTAAAGGTCCCAAGGAAGGGATGGTGTTCAAGCTAGGTAGCCAAGGTCAAGGCCACTACCGTGACCACGGGCACGCTATTGCCAGGGGGCTGGACCCCTCGGCGATCATGGCCGAGCTCATGGGCAAGGCCTCCGGTGTCAGCGGCGGCCGGGGCGGGTCAATGCACCTGTTCGACAAGTCGAAAGGGTTCATGGGCGGCTACGCCATCGTCGGCGGCCAGCTACCAATCGCCGTTGGCCTCGCTCTCGCCATCACCCAGTTGCGGCAGGACCGCGTCGTCATCTGCTTTTTCGGTGACGGGGCGGTGAACGAGGGCGAGTTCCACGAGGCGCTCAACCTGGCGTCACTGTGGAACCTGCCGGTCATCTTCATGCTCGAGAACAACCTGTACGGCATGGGCACGCACATCGATCAGGCCCACGCCGGCGGACGCGACATCTATCTGGCTGCCGAGGCGTACAAAATACCAGCAGCGCAGATTGACGGCAATGACGTCGTCGCTGTTCATGAGGCTACTCAGGAGGCGCTAAAGCGGTTACGCTCCGGCAGCGGTCCCGTATTCTTGGAGGCCATGACGTATCGCCAAAAGGGACACTCCATTTCTGACCCAGCTCAGTATCGCGACTCGTCAGAGGCGGAGGAGTTTCTCAAGAAAGACCCGATTGAAAGATTGAAAGAACTGGCCCTCGTCGATGGCATTGTGACCGAAGAGGATCTCAAACTAATCGATGAGGAGATCGAAGCCATCATCGAAGAGGCTGCCCAGTTCGCAGAGGACAGCCCTGTACCAGCTCCTGAGGCCCTGTACACCAACGTGTTCGCGTAGACGACAGAATATTCTTGGCAGGCCACCCTGGCCTGGAGTTGAGCATTCCAATGGGACGACAACAACATGCCTGAGATGATTTTAAGAGAGACTATGACCAAGGCCCTGCGTGAGGCGTTGGACGAGTACAAGGACGCCTTCATCATGGGCGAAGACGTCGGCGCCTATGGAGGCGCTTACGCCGTCACCAAGGGCTTGCTTGAGGAGTACGGTCCGGAGAGAGTCAAGGACACGCCCATCTCGGAGTCGGCATTTGTTGGCTCAGGAATTGGCGCGGCGTTGGCCGGACTCAAGCCCATAGTCGAGATAATGAGCATTAATTTCAGCCTGTTGGCCATCGACCAGATAGTCAATCACGCCGCCAGGTTCCGGTACATGTCTGATGGCCAGTTCACAGTACCGATGATTATCAGGACAGTCACCGGTGGAGGCGGTCAGCTTGGCGCGACTCATTCACAGAGTTTTGAGAGCTGGTATGCGTCAGTGCCCGGTCTGAAGGTGGTAGTACCGGCAACTCCTTACGACGCGCTGGGACTATTCCGTACCGCCATGAAGGACAAGAATCCCATCATCTTCGCAGAGCACTCCCTGCTCTACGGCACCAAAGGCGAGGTGCCAGACGAGTGGTACCAGATTCCCTTTGGAAAAGCTTCGCTTAAACGCGAGGGGGACGATGTGACGATCATCGCCTACTCAGGCATGACCCGCGTCGCCCTCGAAGCCGCCGACAAGCTGGCAGAACTCGGTAGAAATGCCGAGGTACTCGATCTGCGTACGCTGAGCCCCTGGGACAAAGAAGCCGTGTTGCGTTCCGTCCGAAAGACCAACCGGGCCGTAGTTGTCGAGGAGAGGTGGCGTACCGGCGGATTTGCTGGTGAGATCGCCAGCACAATTCACGAAGAGGCTTTCGACGACCTGGACGGGCCCGTAGCGCGCGTTGGCGGCAAGGACGTGCCAACTCCATATGCAGGCAACTTGGAAGATGCGACGATTCCAGACGCCGATGACGTGGTGAGGGCTATCCGAATTAATTTCGGAATCTAGTATCTAGTCTACACAGCCAAAGAATTCGAATTGTTACAAAACACCAATGAAGTGAGTGGCTGCAAAGGCCCGACTTCCCGGCATAAGGGGGTACACTCTTGGCTACCGAACTAACAATGCCCCAGATGGGTTACGACATGCAAGAGGGCACGGTCGTAAGGTGGCTCATTGAGGAAGGTGCCGAAGTAAAAATCGGGGACCCGGTGGCAGAGATCGAGACCGACAAGGCCGTGGTCGAGTTCGAGTCTTACGCCGCAGGCATACTGCATAGAATCCTGGTACCTGAGGGATCGACAGTGCCTGTTGGTCAGACTATCGCCATTGTCGGCGCTGCTGACGAGAAGGTGACCAGCATGCCTGCATCACCACCTGAAACAGATACACCTTCCACAGCAGAAGACAAAGAGGCAGAAGAGGCTCCTTCAGCTGCGATACCCCTGCCAGGACCAAGCAGTCCAATTCAGCCACCGCCCGAACCTGTTGTGCCGTCATCTCAGCTGCCAGTGCGGGCATCTCCCGTTGCCCGACGAATGGCCGACGAGATGGGTATCGACTTGTCTGTATTAACCGGTACAGGGCCAGCCGGACGCATTACCAAGGACGACATAACTTCCTACCAAGCTCCGGTAGAAGCAGGTACTCCTGAAATTAAGGCCGTGCCACTCGAGACTGAGCCTGAGACCGCACCAGAGCCGGAACAGGAACAGGATGTCGAAATCGAGGCGTCTGCGTCTAAATCGCCTAAGTCTCCCTCAGCCGCTACGCCTGCGCCTATATCACTGCCGTTAGAAACACCTGCAGCGCAACCTGCTTCCGAGGCTGTCCCTCTATCCAGAATGCGGCAGCAGATCGCCCGCGTAACACTGCGCAGCAAACAGGAGAAGCCTCACTTCTACGTAACGTCTGAGATTGACATGACGGACGCCATGAGCATGCGACAACAGGTGAACGTATCCCTGGAAGAAGAGGGCGGTCGCATTACCGTAAACGACCTCATCATAAAGGCGTGTGTCGATGCGCTGAGCAGCTTCCCCAAAATGAACGCCTATCTTCAAGACGACGGCATCGTCATGAATGACAAGATCAATGTCAGCTTAGCCATGGCCATTGACGAAGGCCTAATGATGCCTGCGCTACTGGACTGCGGCGGGCTGTCACTTAAGGATCTAGGCCAGGCCAGTCGAGACCTGGCGGACCGCGCCCAGCAAGGCACTCTACAGTCAGACGAGTACACGGGCGGCACGTTCGGCATCAGCAACCTTGGCATGTTCGACGTAACGACCTTCGTGGCGATAATCCAGCCGCCGCAAACAGCTATCCTTGCTGTGGGTACTGTATCCAAGAACGCTGTGGTCCGTAACGACGAGATCGTGATCCGTCAGACCATGCACGCCACGCTGTCCGCAGACCATCGCGTCGTGGATGGCGCCGAGGGAGCCCAGTTCCTTCATGACATCAAGAAGTCCCTGGAAAATCCCCTCAGTATGATTCTTTAGTTTTGGATGTCAGGCGAAGCAAATTATATGGGCAATGGCTTAGGACCGGCTCTGCCATTGGGGTGAGCAATGGCAGAGGATGGGCAAGACTGGGCTACCATCACTAAGGCCCCCGAAATTCAACCTTTACCGTTGGATTTCTATTAAACTCACTTAGCTATCTTAAATTCGAATCTTCCCGTTCAGGAGATTCAGATAATGACTGGAAAAACACCTGATAAGAATCGCAGTTATCGTCATAGGGATTCCTACCGTGGCATTGGGGTGATGGCTGATCTCCCCTCTGATTATTGACTAAGGATTCTCATAGGGATTTCCATTTACTGCGAACGCCGTCATTCCTTCGGACATAACCATGGCTGATGCGGAGAAGATAATGACGGAAGCTTCGCAAACAGAACAATCCATTTCAGAAAACATGACGAACTTTATTGCAGCTACTGGGTCTAGTTGCGACTCGACCGAAGCCATTGAAAAGCTGAAATCCGGAATTTTCCGTGATGCCGACAAGGTGAACAAGGGATCCGGATTGGCAGCGATTTACCGAGATGCCGCTGGAGCACTGTTTTTGAGCCTGGAAAACTTCGAAGTGACTAATGGACCAGACCTACAAGTAATCCTTTCAAAGCATGACGATCCGCAAGGGCGAAATGACGTCCACCAAGAAGGCTACTTGGATATTGGTGAGCTCGAAGGCAATTGACCGCTTAACCAGTTAGCAATATAGTTAGATAGTTAGGAATGCAAGCCTTACTCATGCCACAGAGGCACTTCAGAGAACGTCAAGCTGCAAAGAAAAAAGGAAACATGATTAACGACGAGATCAGAGAAATTATTGAAAACAATACTTTTGGACTGGTCGCAACAGTCACTCCCGAAGGACGACCCTCTGTGTCGCCAAAAGCGACTTTCGCCATTCTTGACGATAAGACCTTGGCTTTCAGCAACATCCGTTCGCCAGGAACCATCAGGAATATTCAGTACAACCCTAATGTCGAAGTAAACTTCGTTGACATCTTTCATCGGACTGCTGCCCGAATCGCAGGCACCGCGCGATACATTCCACGAGAAGACGCTGAGTATGAGACCCTTTTGCCAACGTTCGAGAAATGGCCTGCCAATTTGGACCAGATGAAGGGCTTCGTAGTCATAGCCGTAGATTCAGCCGAGTTCATCAAATCGCCTAGCTACGACATTGGCGCCAAGCGTGAGGAACTCTCGGCACAGTGGCTGGAGCACTTCAGCGGCCTGCTCAAGTGACTTCTGAAAGCTAAACCCTCTTTACGTCAGAGACCCAGAGGCGTCTCCAGGATCGAACGTTGCCCACTTCCCTGCCTCCACCGCCGTCAGGAAGTCAGAAATCGAACGGTTGAACAGGTCCGGCTCTTCCAGGTTTATTGGATGGCCAGACTGAGGAAACATAACCAGCCCAGAACAAGGTATGTTGCGCTTCATGAAGACGCTTGGCTCAATGCACGCGTCGTCCTCATCGCCCAGCATAATCAACGTGGGCACCGTCATCGCCTTCATCTGCTCTTCCAGTGCGTAAACCGGCGGACGACCGCCCTGTACTCCTCTAAACGTCAGCGCAGAACCCACAGGCGAATGCTCCGACAACTGATCAGAGAACTCCTGCCAGCCCTTGGGATCCTTTCGAAGTAGCTGCACGCGAGCTGGCCCACGAGCGTAGTCGCGCATGGATTTCATGCCGCCCTCTTCCATAAGCCGAGCCCGTTCGTCGATTGTCTTGTGGAAGGCTTCAGGGTTGTCGGAGCCGGTGCCCGCCGACGACACCACCAGGGATTTTGCCATGTGGGGATACTTGATACCGAAGTTCAGCGACAGAGTGCCACCCATGGAAAGACCAGCTATGTGGGCCTCTGGTATGCCCAACCCGTCCATCAAACCCTTTAGGTCGTCAATGGCGTTGTCCTGAGTGTAGACCGCTAGGTCTGTCGGCACCTCGGAGGGCGGGTAGCCTCTGGCGTTGTATGTGATCACGCGATACCTGCGGGAGAAGAATCTAACCTGTGGTTCCCATGACCGGTAATCCCCGCCAAACTCATGAGCGAAAATTAGCGGATAGCCCTCGCCATTGGACTCGTAGTAAAGCGTAACGCCGTTCGCCTGAACTTCGGACATATAGCCCCCTTCTAATTGAAACTGCCGATTGAAACTGCCGATTGTCACAAGTATAGAATCCGGCGAATCCGGTGACAACTTACATCTGCGCATTGCATCACTACTAATCTTAAACTGACTGTGCTTGATTTAAAGAGACAATCAATCTACACCAAGTTGTTCGATGGACGCTGCTATTGTGCCGAGGTTAGAATCGGCGCTCAGCGCTTGGATTATGGGGCGTATAGCACTAGAGACAAGCTCATAAAAAATAGGGAATAGCCACAAGAGACATCACCGTGGCAGCTTAAGCACCCAGCTAAGGAAAACCATTAATCCTCGCAGTGGAGAAGAAAAGGTTAAAGTCGGAGGTTTTAGCCAGCGGCCATATAGCTACTACGTAGGATATGACGTAAACAAGGAATTTCAATGGCAGTCGGGATGTCATCTCAGGCCCATTTCGTATTCATAGAACAATCGGACCTATAATAAGAGACAGCGGAGCCATAACCACAGCCAGTTGCATCTGGCAATGAATTGCTTATGTCCATCTCCTGGTCTTCGAACAAACCAACATGATGTCCAACGAATCCGGTGGTGACAGAATTCTTGGACACCACCAATATGCGGCCTTATAATGATTTAGGTGGCCATTCTTGAGACAGAAGGCAAGGGACATGACTGAATCTAGCGCCACGGCTTTGACAATACTGGACCGACTCGCCAAGGGCGACGTACTCATATCGGACGGCGCTACGGGCAGCTACCTACAGCAGCACGGCCTGGAAGATGGCGATCCCGAGGAGTGGAACGCCACCCACCCAGACGTGGTTCAGAGCATGGCCAAGGCCTACTTCGAAGCAGGCTCCGACATGGTGCTAACCAACACATTTGGTGGCACAGCGCTTCGTCAATCCCACTATGGATTTCAGGACAGAATTCCCGAATTCAACCAGCTTGCAGCAAACCACGCCCGCAGTCAGGCTCCTGAGGGCCACTTTGTCGTTGGCTCCGTGGGTCCTACAGGAGTGGTCATCGACGATCCCCTTAGTGACGATCCTGTATCCGATGAGCAAGTCTACGAGGCCTTCAAGGAGCAGATTATTGCCCTAGCGCAGGGCGGCGTCGACGCGATCAACATAGAGACGATGATCGACGTTCGAGAAGCCAAGCTGGCCATCAAGGCCGCCAAGGATCACACCGACCTGATGATCAGCTCGACCATGTTCTTCGACAAAGGCCCGAGAGGCTTTTTCACTATGATGGGAACACGTCCTGAAGACGCTGTGAATGAGCTACATGAGGCAGGCGCAGACATCGTGGGCGCAAACTGCGGCAACGGCATTGACGTAATGGTGGAGTTGGCACGCGAGCTAAGGGCCGCCACCGACCGCTACCTTCTGATTCACTCCAACGCTGGTATCCCTGCCATGAAGGGCGGCAAAATAATCTACCCTGAGACTCCAGAGTACATGTCAGAACGGTTCAAAGTCATGGTGGAAGAAGTTGGCATCAACATCATTGGCGGATGCTGCGGCACCGGGCCGGACCATATCCGCGCTTTTCGAGCCGCCGCCCTCGGCGCTTGATCATCGC
>CAJWRP010000109.1 GCA_913046025.1 uncultured Chloroflexota bacterium | reverse complement strand
AGAGAAGCCCAACGGCGGCGATGATACCCGCCGATACGGCCCGCCATTCATCAAGGGTGAGTCAGCGGCATTTCTGACCCTGAACCGCAACAAGCGCAGCATGATTCTGGACATGAAGCACGAGGAAGGCCTCAGAATAGCCAAGCAGATGCTATCAAAGGCCGACGTGATGATTCACAACTTCCGCCCTGGCGTGGTGGACCGCATGGGCCTGGGTTACAACGAAGTACACCAGCTGAATCCCGCTCTTGTGTACGCCACAGTGTCAGGATTCGGCACTACGGGACCATACGCTCCTAAGGCGGGCTTCGACCTCATCGCTCAAGGCATGAGCGGCCTGATGGCCACCAACGGCTTCCCAGACGCACCACCTGCCAAAGTAGGCGTGCCCATTGCCGACCTTAACACAGGCATGTTCTGCGCCTTCGGAATCCTGACCGCCTATGTGAACCGTCTTAATTCCGGCGAAGGCCAGCACGTAGATGCGTCGCTGCTAGAGTCTGGCATTGCCTACACGCTATACGAGTCGGCAACCTACTTCGCCACCAACGAGGTCTCAGGACCACTGGGTTCGGCCCACCGCATGATCGCCCCTTACCAGGCCTTCGCCACCCAGGACGGCTACATTAACATCGGCGCTGCCAACCAGAACAACTGGGAGCGCATGTGTCGTGCCGTTGGCCGCGAGGACCTACTTGAGGACCAGCGCTTTGCCTCCAACGGGGAGCGCATGGTGCACATAGACAACCTAACGCCCATTATGGAGACGACGTTCAAGAGTGAGACCACTGCTCATTGGGTCGAGGTACTGGAGGGAGCTGGTGTTCCAACGGGGCCAATCTACAAGGTAGACCAGGTCTACGCCGACCCACACGTGCAGTCCCGCAACATGGCTGTAGAGGTTCACCATCCCATCGCAGGCGCCATCCGCAACATAGGCGTGCCAGTGAAGCTGTCGGACACGCCGGGTTCCGTTCGCCACGCCGCACCAGTGCTAGGGGCGCATACCGACGCTGTGTTATCCCAGTTCGGCTTCTCAGAATCTGATATCGCGGAATTCAAAGAGAGTGGCGCAGCAGGCGTGACCGCTTAGGAAGTCATATAGACTAAGCAACGCATAGGAATTTGTTAACGCCATATCGCTAACCTAGTCTTGTAAAGGAAGAACAATGGCAGTTGTGAAAAGCGGAAGCGCGGAGATCTACTACGAGGTGCATGGCGAGGGACCGCCTATCGCATTTAGTCACGGCGCAGGCGGCAATACGCTGGTCTGGTACAACCAGGTGCCGTACTTTGCCAAGGACCACACGGTGGTGACCTTCGACCACAGAGATTGGGGCCGGTCTACCTGCGCACCAGAGGATAAACACGCCAAGTTCTTCGCGGACGAGTTAAGGCGGTGCTGGATGATGCTGGCATCGAGCGGACTGCACTGGTATGCCAGTCCATGGGCGGCTGGACAGGGATGCACTTCACTCTGGATAATCCAGGCCGAGTTTCGTGGATCGTGTTGTCGGGCACGCTTGGCGTAATCTCCACACCAAGGGTCATTGAGGCTAGAGCTGCCAAGTCGCGCAGTCGCACTCCGGACTTGGACAGGGCCATCCCCTGGAACGAGCCGCACCTGGCTCTTGCGTCGAATGCCTTCGACCGCGACCCAAGCATGGCGTTCCTCTAGCGGACGCTGTCAGGCGTCAACCCACCCATCGGTGACACCGGCACTGGCGACATGGAAATCTCGCCGAGCAGACTACATGGCTACGACATCCCTACGCTGACGATATCTGGTGGTGGCGACCGGATCTTCCCACCATGCATACTGGAGGACGTGTCCAAGGCAATCCCCGGCGCGCAGCTTCATAGCATAGCGCAATCAGGCCACTCGCCCTACTTCGAAACGCCGGATGAGTTCAACCGAGTTGTAGGAGAGTTCGTGGGTAAGCACGAAACGTAAGAATCTCCTAAAGGCCACGTATTCATAACTACGGCATGCCGATTCGCGTGAACGAAATGCAAAACAAATAACAAAGCCCCACACGAGTCTAAGGCTGGTGTGGGGCTTTGTTTATAACTTCCTCAAAAAGCCGTTAGGAGTCAGGCACCTGAAAACTTATTATCTAAGCCTTAGGATGCCTTATTCCCTTAGCTATTTATCGGTAGCCGCTGCCGGAGCGCTGCTGGCTAAAGCAATCGCTGCAGTAAACGGGCCTGTCGCCTCGGGGAAGGAAGGGCACCTCGGTGTCCTTGCCGCACTGGGCGCAGACTGCGGGATGCATTTCGCGAGGGCCTGAATTGAATCCGCCTCCGGTGTTGCGTCGCGCTGCCCTGCATGATGGGCACCTCTTGGGCTCATTGGTGTAGCCCTTGTCGGCATGATACTGCTGATCGTCAGCACTAAATACAAAACTTGAATTACACTCTACGCACGTTAGGTCTCTATCTTGATAAGACAGTTGGGTCACCTCTTGTTAGGTAAATTGGACTACAGACGATCACCAGGAAGTTTGCCTTGCGGAGAACAATCGCGGGGACAGTTGTGCAGAACTGCATAAAGCATAACACGAGATTCGGATTTTCGATAGGAAATAGCAACAGCGATTTCGAAATTGATAGGAAATCGGCCGGAAACGCTATATGGGCAATACGTATGCAGCAACCACCAGGTAAAAGACGCCACTAGCCATAATCACTATCAAGTGGAAGACCTCATGAAAACCAAAGACCCCGGGAGACGGATTTGGCCAGCGAAATAGGTACATAAGGGCTCCCAAAGAATATAACAGCCCGCCAGCAAGAAGCAGAATGTTTGCCTCTATTGGCAAGGCCCTGGCAATGTGTGCAGATGGTATAAGGCCGATCCACCCTATTGAGACGTATATGCTCACTCCCAACCAACGAGGCGCCCGCACCACAACTACTTTCAGGACAATGCCAAAGATAGCCACTCCCCACACTGCCACCAAGATCGATATGCCCCATGCATTGTCCAGTACTTTCAGTGCGAACGGAGTGTAAGTGCCTGCGATGAGAAAGAATATCATCGAGTGGTCTACTCTTCTCAAAACGCCAATGTGGCGAGAGTCCAATGGCGCGAGATGATAGAAAGCGCTAGCGGTGTACAGAAGGATGAGACTGGTTCCGAATACGGCAGCCCCAACGTAATCACGGGTTGAGTCTGAGATGAGTAACAGTAACAACAGGGCAAAAGGACTTGCCACAGCGGCCCCAGCAGGGAGATAGCCCCTCAGCAGGGGACGTGTCGTTGAACCTAATCGAGCATCCAATTTACGAAGATATCACGACTAGCGTACGCGCTGCACAACTCGGCGAATGGCGTCCACAAGCTCGTCGACTTCGGCCTCTGTGCTTAGAGCGCTCAGTGCGCCGTGGCAAGCGGTCTGCAAAAGCACTCCCTCGTTCAGCAGGCCAGTGAAGACGGCCTTCATCATGGTGTGGTCGCTGCGCACAACGTCCCTGTAGTCCACTACTTCGTCGGCAGTAAAATGAATACCGAACATGGATCCGATGCCCGTCACCTGCGCTTTGACCTCAAGCTCGTCGAAAACGGCCCGCAGCTTCTGGCGCAGCATCTCGCCTAATGCATTCATGCGATCGAAGACTTCAGATGTCAGGTGATTCATGACCACCTCACCCGCTAACATAGTCATAGGGTTAGCGTTGAAGGTGCCGGCGTGAGCTATCGCTCCAGGCTGCGTGGGGTCGAACTGGTCCATGATGTCCCGCCGCCCGCCGAATGCGCCCACCGCCATGCCACCACCAATGATCTTGCCGAAGGTCGTCATATCCGGGATAACACCGAACGCCTCTTGCGCTCCACCAGCGGCCAGCCGGAAGCTCTGCACCTCATCGAAGATCAGCACCATGTCTAGCTCTTCGGTAAGCTTGCGCATGCCCTTAAGGTAATCCAGATTGGCAGGAAGGTAGCCGAAGTGCGACACGATAGGCTCCATAATGACACAGCCTATCTCATCCCTGTTTTCTCTGAGTACTCGCTGGCTGGTCTCCAGATCATTAAAGGGGAGAACGAAGACATCTTCCGCAACGCTGGGCGGCTGACCTGGATACTCGGGTATTGGCGTGGTCTCGTCTGGGTCCAGCTCGTCGGCCGACGGGTACACGCTGACGGACACGTACTCATGAGCGCCATGGTAGCCGCCTTCGATCTTGGCGATCTTGTGCCGTCCCGTGTAGGCCCTGGCCGCGCGGATGGCCATCATGGTTCCCTCAGTGCCCGAGTTCGTAAAGCGAATGGTGTCCACCGACGGCACTCTGTCGCACAGGATCTTCGCCAGCCGAATCTGCGCCTCAGTCGGACCGCTAAAGGCCGTGCCTCTGGCAGCCTGCTCCTGCAACACGTTCACGATATCCGGATGAGCATGGCCCAAGACCAGGCTGGTAGCGTTGATCATGAAGTCCAGGTAGCGATTGCCGTCTACGTCGTAAACGTGCAGGCCCTCGCCGTGATCAACGAAGGTAGGGTAGGGCGCGAAAAATGCGGTACCCCTGGAGCTACCGCCGGGCAGATACTCCGACGCCTCTTCTTGAAGCCGCTTGGATTTCGGTGTATTGGCTACGAATTTTTCGGTTTCAAGTCGCAGACTTTCGGTGGTCATCGGCGGTTCCTTTTATTCTAAATTTGGAGCTTGGCGGCAGACTAACCTCGTCCCACGTACGGCATCTGCGTGGCCATAATTGTCATGGTCAACACGTTGGTGTCCAGCGGTAGGCTGGCGATATGAACAACGGCGTCCGCGACATGCTGAACGTCGAAAGTCGGTTCAATCATAGTCTCGCCATTGGGTTGCAGCACACCGGTGCCCATCCTGACAGTCATGGGCGTTGCGGCGTTGCCGATGTCAATCTGGCTGCAGCAGATGTTGAACTTGCGGCCATCCAGCGCCGTGCATTTGGTCAGTCCCTCAACACCATGCTTTGTGGCCGTGTATGGTGAGGAGTTGGGTCGAGGTGTGTGTGCAGAAATAGAGCCGTTATTGATAATCCGGCCACCAATAGGGTCCTGGTTTTTCATTATGCGCATGGCGTGTTGAGTGCACAGGAAGGTGCCGTGAAGGTTGGCGCGTACCACGTTGTTCCACTGTTCAAAGGTCAGCTCATCCATGGGGATGGCTGGCGCGCCCGAACCAGCGTTGTTAAACAGAAGGTCCAGCCGACCGCCGAAGGCCTCTTGGGCCTTCGCAAAGAGGGCTGCTACTGAGTCAGGGTCACCCACGTCGGTAGAGACTGCCAGCATTCGTGAACCGTCGTCGCCAGCTTCCGTTATCGTCTCCTGCAGCGGCTCGGTCCTGCGGCCAGCCAATGCTACCGAGTATCCAGCCTCATACAAAGACAGTGCGCTGTGCTTACCAACACCGCTGCCTGCCCCTGTAACAATTGCTACCTTCCCATTACTTGCCATGTTTTGTCCTTTCAGAATCTCCATAAATTAAGCCCCATTGTTCGACTTATTTGCGGCGTCTCGGTTGCCTGTTATTTGCCTTCCGACTAACCAATGTGGTCTGCCTATCATCGAAAACTAACTGGCGGTGAAGCCACCATCGATAACCAGTTCGCTACCCGTCATGTATGACGATTCGTCTGAGGCCAGGAACAGCACTCCGTAAGCTACATCGTCTACGGTGCCCATTCGTCCAATCGGTATGTTTGACACCCGGTTCTCTCGCGACTCCTGGTCAGGGAAAACCTCGTCCAGCATTTGAGTGTCGATTGGCCCAGGATGAACAGAGTTAGCGCGAATGCCTTCCTGAGCATACTGGATGGCGGTGGTCTTCGTCAGCAAACGGACCGCGCCCTTTGATGCGTTGTAAGCGGTGGACTGCTGGCTGCCTATGATACCTGCGACGGAGGAGATGTTGACGATGGAGCCACCTCCGCTTGCCCTCATAGCAGGAATAGCTAACTTGGTTCCCAGGAACACACCCTTTGCATTCACATCCAGAACGGTGTCCCATTCCTGTTCAGTGGTGCCTAGTACCAGGCCACGTCTGTAGATGCCTGCGTTGTTTACCAGGATGTCCAACCTGCTGTACTTGGCAACCACATCGGCGATTGCCCTGCTCCAAGCGTCTTCGCTTGTGACATCCAAACTTACAAAAAAGGCGTCGCCGCTGGCGTCTGAAATCTCAGCCTCTAGGCTGTTGCCTTCGTCCTGCAATACGTCGGCGATGGCAACTTTGGCGCCCTCTTTTACAAAAAGACGAGCCTCTACTGCGCCCATGCCTCTGGCGCCTCCGCTGATGAGCGCAACTTTGCCTTTAAGTCTCATGTTATTGCCCCTGGAAACGGTGGTTCGGGGCTGAATTATACATGAGGCATGACGGTAAGGCGAACCTGGGGGCTGATGTCAGACCTGCGACGCCTGGCAACCCAGCAGTCCCCGGGCGAACTCCACCACGCGGTAAACGTCGTCGAAATTAGAGGCCAAGCCAAGGGAGATTCGTACAGCGCCAGCACTCTTGCCACCATTACGCTCAAGGATAGTCTGGAACTGCTCAAAGGTCATGCGCTCCCTGTTTTTGAAGCCCTCCTCCATCTCCTCTTTGGTGAGACCATGGGCGACCTCGCCAGCACCGGGATTGCAGAAGCAGCCGGATCGGAGACAGATGCGGGCCTCGCTGGCCAACTCCTCAATACGGCTATGGTTAATGAGTTGCTCGTCAGGATCGTAAAAATTCGCAGTTATGGTAGCGCCACGCATCTGTGTCGTGGTCGGGCCAAATACCCGAACCAGAGATGCGCCATTAGAGTGTCGCAGTTCCAGGAGCTGGTCAAGCAGCCAGCCGGTGAGTGCAGTTACTCTGTCGGATATTGCGCCTATATCCACATCCGCCAAATGCCTTAAACCTATCTCGATGGCGGGTAGGTTCAGGTAGTTGATTGTGCCGTCTTCAAAGGCCTCTACACCTTCAGCCAGGAAGTGGCTATCCGCTTGTACAGATGCGATTGTGATGGTACCGCCAGCAAACCAAGGACGGTGCAGCCGTTTGAGCGCGTCCTTGCGGGCGATGAGGCAGCCAACACCAGTGGGGTACCCAAACATCTTGTAGAAGGACAGAGGCACAAAGTCT
>CAJWRP010000108.1 GCA_913046025.1 uncultured Chloroflexota bacterium | reverse complement strand
CGTCTGCACCAGGATTCGCTGCCAGCAGCCCCCTACGCCAAAGCAGAAGCACGGGAAGGCTGAGAATTGCAAGGAAGGCCAAGCTGAAAATTATCGACCACCCTCTACTACGAAGGGGACGAGTTTGGTCTGGCATTTGGGGTAATACTTTTGTTGCGGATTGGAAAGCGAGTGTATAAGTGGCTTGGTGTGGTGTCATGGTTGGTTTGACGGGAGAGCTCAGTAGCTCGCTTTTTTCTATCGTGGATGTGGAAACCGCCCTGTTCGGTAAACACGTAAGTTGACCGGGAGACTAACGTTGTGAACCCATTCGCACCAATTTATAATCAAAGTACATAACCGAACGACTATTGTTACGTGTTAAATTACATCCATTCGTGGCCAGCTCCCCAATTCGACCATAGATATTCAAAACTGAAATGCTTGCAATCCCAAAAAAATGAAAATTTACTTTTGTGCTGAATGCGGGGCCTACGACTTCGTGTACGCGGACGCCTGCAGCGAATGCCAGGAGCCTATTCCCGAAGATAGCTGGTCAGACCTTTCGGACGACGACCTCACCCAACTGGACTACATCGAAGAGTTCGATTTGCCAAACGGCATACCAGGGTGGGAGTACGAGGTAATCAGGTTGACGAGCTTCGCGGACGATCAAACAACGCCTGATGAGGCCGCCCAAGACCAGACAAGGCTTTTTACAGAGCACCTTCTAAACCGCATGGGCGATAAGGGCTGGGAACTGGTTAACATAGTACCGCTGGATGGCAAGCACGGGCCTAGTTATGGTGTGTTCAAGCGGGCGTGGCTAGATGAATTCGAGGAGTAAAATGTTGTCCACTATGGGATTGGAGCAGAGTCCAATTCCTCACTATGCGCACTCATCTGAACCAGGAGAGTTTCTCTGGGACCTGTAACACATGGTATCGTTGCCGGGGGGCTAGGGGCCGCCGTGTGGGCAATTACCGATGAGCCCGCTGCTATTCCCATAGCGATATTCACAGGAGTATTTACAGATACCGATCACCTTCTTGACTTCGTGGAACCACGGGAGGGCTCGCGCGCAAAATACATGATACGCCCCTTCCACGCTTGGGAGTTCTCGATTGTTGGTGTGGGCATACTGCTGGCAATCTGGTATAACCCGCTGTTCCTGGCAGCCGTCGTGGGCTATACAAGTCACCTGTTACTCGACCAATATAGCAATCCCGTTCACCCAATGGCGTACTTTATCCTTTACCGTGCCTCCAAAGGTTTTCGACGCCGACAGCTAACGCCACACATATTTGCATCTAGTTACCGACACCTTCCGGTCGACGCACCAGCATGGGCCAAGATTGAGCCTCACCTGTACAGGCTATATGCCCGCATAAAAGAGAAGCGACCTAGTTAATTTTCCCCCAATTGACAACTTTGTTCGGCTCAATGCGGATTACTGTGCAACCGGATTCCAGTAACGTTTCATACTGAGGATACTTTGCCCTGAGCAAGGCCTCAGCCATCCGCTGCTCATCGGCGTCATCGACCAGTTCTGCACGGCCTTGAATCAGCACGTATGCTAACTCGTTCCAGTCCTCGGAATAGTCGTCAATTACCAGGGAAACCTGGGAGTTCTGGGCAATGTTGCGCACACGCTTCAATGCCCTGCCCTGGACTCGTTTCTGCTTGAGGTCCAGGGCTGAATAGATGCATTTGCCATCAAAGGCGTAGCAGATGGGCACAACATGAGGCACACCTTCACCTCCCGCAGTGGCCAGCCGAGCAACCCGGTGACCCGCGATAAATTCGGCGACCTCAGCGCTGATGTCCAAGTCCACGGCCCGGTCCTTCCAAAAGCGCCTTCCAAACCCGTCGGCCTTCGACCCGCACAAAGTGGCCGAATCCAGGATCAGGAAAATGGCCTGACGACACCAGCGTGCTCTCTGCCTCCAAATGATCCAGCACCTTGTGACGAGTGGCTCTGGAGATGTCCTGTTGTATATCGAAAATCGGGTTCCAGTCTGTGTAGTGGGCCTGGGCAGGGCTGTGTGCCACGTCTCCCAAAATGAAGGCCCTCTCACCAGAGGAGGCGATTATCAGCGAGAAGTGACCTGGCGTATGGCCCGGCGTCGACACCGTGGTGATCTCGTCCGTGATCTTGTACTCCTCGTCCACAAGGTCCATGAGGTTGAGGTCGTTCAGCGGCATAACCTGTTCCCGAACATGCGCGGCGTTGGCTAGAACGTCGGGTTGGCTCCAGTACTCGTAGTCAGAACTTGGCGCCAAGTAGCGGGCATTGGGAAAAGTTGGCTTGCCGTCAGTGAGGTTCCAGCCAACGTGGTCCGGGTGCAAGTGCGTCAGGAAGACTATGTCCACGGCCTCGCGATCCACACCCTTGGCCTTCATGTCGTCCAGAAGCCTTCCACCGGGGTCTGTCTGCATGCCGGTGTCAACGATTATCAGCTTGCCCTGCGAGCGCAATGCTACAGAGCCGTACCTGGACTGTATCTGATGGTTCTCATCCAGGATGTCAGGGTACTCCCTCCAACCCTCAATAGTGCTGCCGGGAAAAGTCTCCGTAGGCACTCGCTTAGCTGAGTACCCATCCAGCACCGACACAACCTCTACGTTGCCCACCGTTATTTTATGATCTGCCATTTTTCCACTCTCATGTTTTCTTTACATCGTTGTAACCAAAAAATGCTTGGGGCCGGGTCGATTGGAAATCCCGCCCTCCGACAAGTCCCGACTCTGTCGAGGATACTCGATGAAATCGGCACTCAAGGCAAACGGGAAATATTTCGAATCCCAGTGAACAATTCCTTCCAAGTAACGGTTTATAAGAAGGCTCTTTGAAAATTCGGAGAGCCATGCCAGCCACAACAATAGCTCCACAATTCCTTACGCCAATCCCCATGCCCTATGCTAATGATTTATATAGATTGCCAGACGCGGCGGTCGCCTTCGCGCACGAAGCGCCCAAGGCCTGTGTCCGGGAAGTGTCCCGCTGACACCAACGAACCCTCGGCCTCCAGCCGGTCCAAAATCTCGTGGCGTGTCTTTCGGGAGAGATCACCATCCACGTCGAACATGGGGCTCCAGTCCGTGTAGTGCGCCTGGGCCGGGCTGTGCGCTACGTCTCCCAGGATCATACCCCGCTCTCCAGCCGACGCCACCACTATGGATATGTGGCCAGGCGTGTGCCCAGGAGTGGCGATAGTCGTCAGCTCATCAGTAATCTTGTACTCGCCATCGATGAGGTCAAGGATGTTCATGGATTCCAGAGGCAACACCTGATCGGATATGTGCTGTGCGTTCTCCAACACGGATGGCTGCGTCCAGTAGTCCCAGTCCTGCTTCGTGGTCAGGTACCGCGCATTGGGGAATGTCGGTTGGCCATTGGTCAGGTTCCAGCCTACGTGATCGGGATGAAGGTGCGTGATCACAACCAAGTCCACAGCCTCTCGATCTATGCCTTTGGACTTCATATCATCCAAGAACGGACCTCCGGGAGCCTGCAAGCCGGTGTCGACGACTATAAGCTTGCCGCCAGAGCGCACCGCAGTTGGTCCGAATCGAGGATGAATGTGATTATCATCATCCAGGAACTCTGAGTATTCGTTTTGCCACACGTCCAGTGAGCTTGCAGGAAACACCTGCAACGGGTTCATATCTCCATGCCCATCAAACAAAGAGATAAGCTCTACATTGCCTACTGTTGCCTTGTGACTTGCCATTTTCATCCTCCATTGGATTTTGCTAGATAATCCATGCTTGCTCTGAAGTGCCCAGATTCTACATGTTTTGGTTGAACGGGGAAATGGCACCTGCCAGACCAATCGTTCTCTAATATCGACGGTCCTCAGGCCGAATTCTAATTCCCGCTCTTTGTCCTTAAAGGCACAATTACCAAAATCCCACGCCCTCAGCCAACTATACAAAAATTATGCAAAAAACTTGACAGTCAGAAATGGGAGATTAAGATACCGAGACAGTACGGGCGAGGAGAACAGAATGACAAACCAACAGGCCGACTACCTTATTAAAGGCGGACTGGTGATTACTGGCGACGGCATCAGCCGGCGAGACGTTCTGGTTAAGGATGGACTCATCCAACGGCTAGGTGAGGACCTGACTAATGAGCCGGCCAGCCGGGTGATCGATGCCATCGGAAAGTACGTAATGCCCGGCATCATCGACGCGCACAACCATCCTGTGTACGCCGATCGTGTGGACACCTTTTCAGAGAGCGCGGCCTTTGGCGGCGTAACCACAATCGTACCCTTCATTAGAAACAGGCGCGACGTAGGGTTAGAAGAGACCACCGTGGAATCCATCGAGGCCTTCATGAACGAGGCCCAACAGGACTCCAGACTGGATTACGGCATCCACGCAATCCTAGTTGGCGACGACGATGTCGAGGACCAGGTACCCCAACTCATCAAGATGGGGGTGATCTCTTTCAAGATGTTCATGACCTACCCCAGACGCGGCATCATGATGCCCGACGACAAGATGCTGAAGGCCATGGATATCGCCTCCAACGACGGCGGCATGGCCATGGTGCATGCCGAGAACGGCTATTGTATCGACCATCTAGTAGACAAATCGGTGGCAGAAGGCAGAATTGGGAAAGAGTGGTACGCACCTTCTCAACCAAGAATTCTGGAGCTGGAGGCAGCCAATCGCGCGGCAACCTACGCCAGCGTTACGGACTGCCCCCTATATATCGTCCATATCAGCGCCCGAGAGATGCTCAACACCCTGGACCACTTCAAGGGAACCGACCTGCGACTATACGGCGAGACATGTCCCCAGTATCTGGACCTGACTAACCAGTCCATGCTGGACCACGGTGCACTGGCCAAGATCGGGCCTCCTCTTCGGGAAAAGGAAGATAACGAGGCCATGTGGAAGGGTATTAGCACCCGCCTGCTGGACACCATAGCCAGCGATTTCTGCGGCTACAAGAAATCACAGAAGTATCAGGGCGGCCAGAGCGTGAGCAGCGAGCTTTCCGACGTTCAGGATAGCGACGACCTGAGCATTTTCGAGGCGACCTTTGGAGGCAACTGGTGTGAGCAGATGCTGTCGGTGGCCTATCAAGAGGGCGTTAACAAGGGGCGCATCTCACTGCCAAGGCTGGTACAGGTCATGTGCGAGAATCCGGCCAAGATCTTCGGCCTATATCCCCGCAAAGGCGCGCTGCTCCCTGGCTCAGATGCCGACATTGTGCTTTTCGACCCCACGCTGCAACACACCCTTAGTGCTGAACACCAGCACACCAACGCCGATTTCACCATGTTCGAAGGTAAGGAAATTCTGGGTAAGGCCATCTTCTCCATGCAGCGAGGTGAAGTGATTATCGAAGATGGCGAGTTGAAACGGCCAAGAGGCAAAGCCCAGTTCCTACCAGGCAAGAGCGACCTGGCCACCTGGGCGCCCAAAGGCCACAGGATTAGCTAGGCCTGATATACTTTGTATAGTCTTCGGCCTGCGTCTGGCAGTGTTCAGTCAATAGGAAAATACATGAAATAAGGAGCCCCATAAATGGCACGTGTTCAAGAAAATATCAGGCTAACTGAGCTGGCCAGTTGCGCCGGCTGAGCCTCTAAATTCAGTCCTAAGGACCTGTCGCAGGTGCTGCGGCAGCTACCAGGTATTACAGACCCCAATCTTCTGGTTGGAATCTCCACCGGAGATGACGCCGCCGTTTACAAGATGAACGACGACATGGCGATAATCTCCACTGTGGACTTCTTCCCGCCTATCGTAGACGACCCGTTCATATTCGGTGAGGTCGCAGTCGCCAACGCGCTCAGCGATGTCTACGCCATGGGCGGCAAGCCGATCTTTGCTCTTAATGTCGTTGCCTTCCCCGTGGATCTGCCCCACGAAATACTTGGGGAGATTTTGAAGGGTGGAGCTTCAAAGGCCACCGAAGCAGGAGTGATTATCGTCGGAGGCCACACAGTAGACGACAAAGAGCCCAAATACGGCATGGCTGTCACTGGTGTAGTACGTCCTGGCGATCACATCACCAACGCCGGCGCAAAGCCTGGAGATATTCTGGTCCTAACTAAGCCTATTGGCACAGGAATCATCACTACGGCCGGCAAACAGGAACGTGTATCAGAAGCTGTGCTGGCCACGGCCATTAAGCTAATGTCGACGCTGAACAAGGCGGCGGCAGAGGCTATGGTTAAGGTCGGCGTAAATGCCTGCACCGACATTACAGGCTTCGGTCTGCTGGGCCACCTACGCGGCGTCGTACAGGGCAGCGGAGTCAGCGCAAGAATTCGGCTGGGCGATGTGCCAATCATAGATGGTGTCGCTGAGCTTCTTGATGCGGGCATCGCACCGGGCGGGACCCACCGTAACCTGGATTCGCTTGAGGAAGTAGTAACCTGGCATCCTGAGATTGGCAAGCAGAGCCGTATTCTCATGGCAGACGCGCAGACTTCCGGAGGCCTGCTTATCTCGGTTGAGCCTTCCAAGAAAGATGAACTTCTGCGGGAGCTAGAGGCTGCTGGGGTCGAGACTCGGGCAGTCGTAGGCGAGATTCTGGAGCAGGACGCTCTGGGCGGAATGCGAATTGAAGTAGTACCTTAGGCTACTTAAACTGAACTCTAAGTGCAAAACAAAGGGGGCGTCTGTAGAGACGCCCCCTTTGTTCTATGGGCGATAGGTGCGAGAAACCATCACGAATACTTGTTGGGCATATGTAGCGGCGCTCGCGATTGCATGTGCGTTAGTCCTTTCAGGTTGCATACGTACCACTGCCCCTGTTCCAGTAACCTTGCCAATTTCCACAATGACCAGCACGCCCAATCCCACTACTCAGACTCCCGCTACCGTGCCGCCTGAGATCACGCCCGCTGCCACAGGTACGCCAACGTTGGCCCCGACGCCAACCGGAACCCCGTCACCTACCACGACCGCCACGCCGTCCCAAACTCCTCTGCCTACTCCGTCGCCTTCACCGACGCTGACGGCATCGCCTACGTCAGAACCAGCCCCGACGCCGGGCCGTCCGGGTCCCGAGGCAATAGACCATGCAAGTGGTGTACCTCGTATGCATGTGCCCCTGCCCGAGGCTGTGCCGCCGTCCTTGAGAACACGTCCTCGTCCCGCTCGAGATCATCCA
>CAJWRP010000107.1 GCA_913046025.1 uncultured Chloroflexota bacterium | reverse complement strand
CGCTCTGTCCATGTGTCTGTGTACCCGTCAAGGGGGCCGTCATACATCCGCAGCAAGAAAACCGTTCTGTAGATGTCCAACCCTTCAGCGTCGTAGACCTGCACTCGGAAGTCTTCTCCAAATCCGGTGTCGAACTCCACGAGGTCAGCATCCAGGTCGTACGTAACGTCTTTGAACTGGTCGAACTGGTCGATGTATGACTCCGTCTCGGCAATCATATCGCCTAGCGTGCGCCTACCCTGCTCAGTAATTTCAAATGCGCCCGTCGGCTCTGGCAAGTACAGGATATCTCTAGATTGCAGGTCTGCGGCAATTGAGAGAACTATAGTGTCAGGTTCGTCTTCACTATCCGAACGCAACTGAAATCCATGTTTGTCAACGAAATATAGCAGAGTGATGCCCCGAAGCCACTGAAGTAGTTCGTCCCTGTCACCACCACGCTCCTCGAAATGCGTAAGAACTTCAAACGACTGTTCCATAACTAGGACCAGGGAAGCTTTTGCAGAACCGAAGTAGCCTTTTACGGAATGCGAAGGTTCGATTTCTGAGCCTCTGCTGCTGAAAAAGTGAAGTGCACATTCGCCGCTACGCCAAACGCCCACAATTTCCCATAGACCGAGATAGATGTCAGGCAGGTCGGGATTGGCCTTGACGTCCAGACCAGCATAATTGTCATTGAACGCCTGCACGTCTTCAGGGAACACCAACTCGATGAGGTCAATCAGGCTGGCATAGGCATGTCTTGACGGCACAGAAATCCTAAAAGAGTCATATAGGTCTGTGCCCCGTAAGGAGATGTGAAGCTCAAAGGTTTCGTCGGCCTCGTCCTTTTCGTTAGACAATTTCTGTGGATACCTCCGGAAATTTTCACTTCTTTTAAGACGGGCAAGAGGCCATGGAGCGCTGACCTAGAGCTTGTGCCTGTGCAGGCCAACGATCCTTTGGGAGCCACCGAATCCACCAAAGCCGCCTCTGCTGCTTCGGGCAGAGCTAACACGTCCTCCGCTACGAGAGCCAAAGCTGCTTCGCACGCCAGTGCCGCTGCTCCTAAATGAGCCGCTGGTTCTCCGCCCTGCCTGGTAGGTCTGCCTATTGGAGCTAAGGTTTCGGCCGGCGCTTGTGTAGTTGGAGCCAGCAAAGGTCTTCTGCCTGTTGAAGTAGCTACTATTTTGGGAGACCTGAGAACGATAGGTCGGAGTGTTTCGGTAATTCGCCCGCTGGTTCCTGAGCGTACCAACACGGTTCACAGGCGTGTAGTAGGAGCCTCTATTGAAGGAAGATGCAACCATATATCCGAAAAGGAAACCACTACCACCAAAGGAGTTGTGGTAATAACCGTTGGCACCATGCCCTCTGATATCGTTCTGCTCGTTTTGCCTGACGATGGAAAAGAGCAAATCGTCCTTGGAGTCTTCAATCGTCCTGCTTCCGTCCAGATCCTCAAAGCCTTCCAACGTAAGCTTCTCGCCATCTTGGTTCGCCCGTATAAGGACGATCCCGTCTCCCTCGTAAATCTTGTTGACCCGGCCCTCAAACTCGGTTACGCTATCGGATTTCTTGAAGGCGTCCTGAACAGCGTCCAAGTTGATTCTCCCAGCGGCGCCATCTGTAGCAGCCCAGGCCTCGTAGGTTGGACCGCTGGCGCATGCTGCCAGCACCGGACCGCCCACGATCATCGTCCCGGCCAACACTGCCATGCTGCGTCTTCTGGATTTACTTCGCATAGCTACCTCCTGGCGCAATAAACACACGCCACGCTGTTAATTCTATCATGCCAAAATACCTGCAATCTCTTCATCCAGTAACAGTATCTGTCCATCAGGCGATATCAGATCATCTAAAGGAAACTGGAAGAGCTTACATATGAACTCATCAGCCACGTCACCGTTGAGGGTCTCATACTTCTGGTGGCTGCGTATAGCGTATTCGGCTACGGCATGTTTGCGGTCTTGCCCCATCAGCGAGACGCTCAACATCAACTCTTGCATCACGCTCAGGTGATCTCTCCACTGCTCGTCAGAAATCTGCAGGTACAGCTGCCGCTTCAAGGCATCCAGGTTATCCGCATCAACAGCCTCAAACTTCTCATCCAGCGCGTCAAACAACATATCGCTAATGTCGCCAGCCAACTCGGTGGCACTTAGACCGTCGAGTTCACTTACGTCTACTCCAAACTCCGTCCGAACTTCTTCGCAAAGCCGCTGGAACTGCCCACGATAGTCCGATACCCCTAGGTCTGGAAAAAACTCAATTACTAGCCGTTGGCAGACCTCACGGAGGTGGTTCTCGCATATGCCATGAAAGGAGTTCACCTGGAAAATGCTGCTGCGCGAACTGTAGTATGCAGCCGTTTGCGCCTCTTGAAGACGCGTGTACTCGTTCAAAATATATCGTTCAGACGCGTCATCATCGCTCTGGTTTCGCTGCAGGTTACGTACGTGTCTTTGTACGCTGCTTCCCTCGAAATACGTCCTGCCCGCAGAATCGGTTTGTGGCCGGTCTCCTACGTATGCGGCTTCACCCCTGCGGTACGCCAAAAGCTGGTCCTCCATGGAGACTATGAACCGGGTTGTGCCGGGGGCTCCTTGTCTGCCGCTGCGACCACGTAGCTGTCGATCTAGCCTCGACGACTGGTTCAGCTCGGTCCCAACCACGTGCAGGCCCAGGCCAAACTCCATCATTACGGCAGAGATACGTGATGCGCCCACAGTATTGGAAACGATTAAGTAAAGCCTAGCGTTAGCATCATCCGATTCCTCGGTTGTATGAAGACCTTCGTCGGCTGAAAGTGCTTTCAATAGCAATGAGCGCTCCTCCGCCGACGAGCAGTGCAGTTCAATATGGTAGTCGCTGCCATTGAGCATTCCCTTCACTAAGGCCACGTATCCCTGAACAATCTTATCGTCTAGGCCGGGCTGCAACGCTATGTCTGTGCCTCTGCCAGCGACGTTGGTTGCCAGTGTCACTGCTCCAAACGACCCTGCCTTTTTGATTATCCGGGCCTCCGCTGCGTCACTGGAAGCGTCCAGCGTTTCGTGGGATATTCCGGCGTCTCGAAGGAGATCGCTCAGTTTCTGGGACTGCTGAACCGTCAGGGTGCCAACCAGAACGGGTCTACCTACAACTTGGCACTGGGCAATCTCGTCCACGATTGTGGCGAGCTTGTCGTCGTTGGTCTTGTAGACTTTTGTTCCAAAGTCGATTCGAACAGGTGGACGGCTTGACGCGACCCGCACGACCTGAAGTCCGTACTGCCTCATGAACTCGTCCTTGGCGTCCAGTGCTGTGCCTGTAAGTCCAGAGAGGAGGGAGTACTGTTTAAGGAATCCTTGCACCGAAATCTGCGCCAGAGTCTCCCGTTCCGGTTCGATCGCCACTCGCTCCTTGGCCTGGACGGCGGCATGCAATCCGCGGTTGTATATATTGTCGGGAAGCGTCCTGCCAGTCAATTCGTCTACCAGCACAACCTTGCCGTCGTCTACCAGGTAGTCCACATCTCCCTTCACCAGCACAAAGGCTCTCAGCAGCTGGTAGAGTTGATTCATTTGACCATATTGTGTTGCGATCCGTCGCCTGAGTCGCGTGCCAAGTCTTTTTCGCTCCCGAGCATCGAGGTCGACTCTGGATATGACAGCATCCATTTCATCTTCCAGACTAGAGGTGTCGAACACTGGCCCAAGCCTCTCCTCAAGGAATCGGTGTCCCGACTCGGTCAAACTAACGGACTCAGATCTGGGATCAACAATGTAATAGAGGCCTGCAGCCAGTTGGCTGTCGGACTCTTCACTGTCGTCATCAATCAGATTCAAAGCACGACCGTAGGTTTCCGGCGAAGCCGCAAAGCACTTGCCCAGAACCTCACTTTCGGGACTGGCTACCATCAACATGGCCACGTTTAAGAGGGCTTTCTTGGAGTCAGAGGATCCTGCCATGACAGCATCTGCAATATCCGTGGCCAGCGCCATTTGGCGGTCGACCAGAGATTCTATTGCAGCCACCGCTTTCTTCAACCCACGCCTGTAACCTGCCGGCTTACCAGATATGATTAGCGGAGTGCTGGCCTGATCAATCAGCGCGTGGTCAGCCTCGTCCACGATTACTACGTCCAGCAAAGCCTGCACCCGATCAGCGCTTGGCATCCGGAGATTGTCCCGCAAGTAATCGAAAGCAAACTCTCGCAGCGTGCCATAGACGATGTTCTGGGTGTAGGCGTAGCGCCGTTCTTCGTCACTCATGTAGCCGGCAACAAAACCTACTGTAAGTCCTACCGACTCATACACCGGCGCGAGATACTCAGCGTCCCGGGTGGCGAGATAATCGTTGGATGTAATAATGTGCACGGCTCTGCCACATATGGCCTGCAGGGCAGCGGGGAATGCCGCCGCCACAGTCTTACCTTCGCCGGAGTCCATCTCGACGATGCTGCCCTCAAACAGCAAATAGCCCGCGATCAACTGCTCATCCGTTGGATCGAACTTCAGGCTGTCTGTAGCATCAAATTCCGACAACGCTATGTAAAAGTCTGCTTGTAGGAGAATGTCCGACGAGTGCTCTGTCTGACCGTTTTTCATGACCTGGGTAATGCCGTTGACCAGTGCGATCTCAGCGTAGCTGTTGTCCTTTGTTTCGACGCTGATGCTAGGAACATCATCGTTATCACGCGATTCAAGAAATTCCACTGCCAGGTCTCGATATCGGGTAAAGCCAGCGTACTCGGTTTCCGTCTCGAACAATTTCCATGCGCCAAGACGCCGCTTGACCGATTCGTTAGTGATGGCAAAGGTCTCTTCTAAATGCTTAGGCTCGCCATGGTCAGAAGACGCGGCTCTTAACTCTGCCACGCGCTCCCGAAGATCCAGGTCGGAGTACGATGCGAAGTCGTATTGCCTTACCCGGCTGACAAAAGCTCTAATATGGGCGTTGCTCTGGTCTGCAGAGCCACGTTCCATTCGAGAAATTACGCCCCGCAGCTGACCGGCCAGGCGCGGTATTACGCCCTTGCTTTGGCCATTTACTTTATCTGAAGATTTCGCCATATCAATTAGTCAAGCCCGATGATTCATCCGTAGACAGCGATGCTATTACCCGAATGAAAGACTCGTTGGTATCGACATCCGCAATGCCGTATATCCTCTGGTAGATTTCTCTGATCAAGGCC
Source organism: uncultured Chloroflexota bacterium (assembly GCA_913046025.1). Next base: position 1,998 of record CAJWRP010000107.1, on the reverse strand, counting down.
GCCGTCCCAACTGCACCTGGTGTAGCTGCATTATCAGTGGGGCTTGCAACCAAGCTCAAGGACTTTGCCTGTAAGCCTTGAACCTCGGGCTGTTCGTAGCGCTCGCACAAAACGGTTGCGTTCCATTGGCTGACATATTTCAGAAACAGCCAGTCCTGCTGATCCAGCTCGGAGGCGACGTATTGAACACCGTCGTCCTGCGCCAGTCGCCTCAAAAGCTCATGCCTCATTGTAGCGTAGATTCCGTAACGCCTTGAGTCTTCTTTCACCGCAGAGTAGGCGATAAACCCGGCGTGCAGCCTCTTCAGAGCAACGCCAACCACTGTTCCAATGATCTCATCGCCGCTAAAAGCGCAAACTACCCGGGGCAGCACAAATGGGTCTGCGCGTGGAGAAACCATTCGTCTAAAGGAACTCAGGTCTTCGACTGATTCGATGCCCATTGCATCTTGCAGCAGTGAGTACACTTCCAACATCTCTTCAATCAGAGAGTCGTCCAGATATCGAAGGCTGTAGGTTGGCAATTGGCATGCGCTATTCCCTGGCTGATTCATAGGGCTGATTCGTAGCTTCTTCGATTGTCGACAACTCGCCTGTTTTTTCGAGATTCCCCGAAGCTGCTGTCCTCGATGTAGGAAAACGACAGGCGCAGGTGCTTACTGCTGACAAGAAAGTCCAGGTCTGGTTGAGCAATCATCAGTGCCTTGCGCAGGTCGGTTTCACCCTGGCGCAGGGAAGACGGCAAAACGATCTCAAGGCTCTCACCTTCGTCGCGGGTCACTACGATCTGCATAGGCCCTGCCTCGTCTGAGTCTTTATATAGAGCCGCCAATACGGAGTCATAGCTTAGCTTCGCGCCCAGGATAGAGACGCTGTCATCGGCCCTGCCCAACACGTCGACCCTGGGATGAGGAAGGCCGCAGGGGCATCGACCGGGTATAAGCGCCACCCTGTCTTTCAGGGCATATCGAACCAGGGGAAACGCCCGCTGATTGAGCGTCGTTATGACCAGCTCGCCCCTATCAGAGCCTGGGCCGTCGGGAGCGAATTCGACTACGTTGTGATCTGTGAATATATGCGTGCCGTGGTGATTTGAGCACTCAATGCCAAGGGCAGATGTCTCGGAGGCACCGTAGTAACCGAATACCTCGACCTCGAATGTATCCTGCAACATCTTCCTCATTTGGACGGGCATAGGCTCGCCTACGAATATTGTCTTTTCTAGACTCGTTCCAGACCCTGCCGCATAATGCGTCTTGAGCGCTTCAAAGCATCTCTGGATAATGGATGGAACGGTGATGATAACCGTCGGGTCCAAGCGTGGGAGGTCAGCCAGCATTGCCTCGAAATCCGACCCTACACAGTACATATATGACTCACGGACGCCTAATAAATGCAGCGCCTTTGTGAAGGAGACCATCAGCGTTAGGGGATCAGTATCGAGGCAGGCCACGCGGCTGTTGGAATCCAGACCACAAATCCTGAAAAGCTCCGCAAGTAATTCGGTCTCGGCCGCATCGTCTTTATAGGATATGAAGCGTCGCTTTCGCCTGCCAGTCGTGCCCGAGGAGGTCTCCATGTCGATAATTCCTTCGCCCCGGCACAGGCTTTCTGCTGCCAGCTCACCCAAGTCTCCCGCTTCCAGGATCGGCAGCCTGCGCAGAACATCAAGCGGGTCTTCGGTGGAAATATCGGCCAGCGACACTCCTGACGAGCGATACCTCTGCACATAGAACTCGAAGTCACGGGCCGCCATCAATAGGGCCTCGCGAAGCCGCGCCCTGGTTTTGCCAGTCATGCTTCCGAGCAGACACACACAGGGAGGGAGGCTCGACTGAGTCACAGCCCTATGAGAGCTCTCAGAGAAGGCCAGTCGGTGCGTTTCGAACAGACGTAAACCAGCACATCCTGTTGGGCCAGCAATAGGCCATTGAATTGCACGTGCACAGCGTCATCCCGTATGACTCCAACCAGATTAATGTCGGAATCCAAGAGGTT
>CAJWRP010000106.1 GCA_913046025.1 uncultured Chloroflexota bacterium | reverse complement strand
GAAGGCCCTGTCTTCGTCTCAATTAAGGTTGTGCCTGAGGTAGAGAACCTGCCCATTGGTATGAGGGAGCGTAGGCCTACGCGGACGCGAGCCGAGACCATTCGCGACCTTCGGGGCGAGCTAGGCATATCCGATTAGGTCAGGCTTGCCAATGCGTCTGTCACTCTAACGAGCGGTAGATGTAGGCAGTGGATGCTCGTGTAATTGGCACTCTCCACGAACGTAAACTATCGTTCGCCACGAGCTTGCCGAAGGGCAGGCAACAAAATTCCATCGAAGCATAGAAAAAGTCCTCTGCAATTGCAGAGGACTTTTCTATCACTAGAAGTAGATAGAGCGAATTACAGCCCTAGAAGCTCTTCAAGGTTCTTGTATAGAATCGCCTCTTTCTCTTCCTGCGTGATGCTCTCCATGGCCAGGAGGTCTGAGATGGGCCAGTCGGTGCACATGTCGAAAGGCCAGTCAGTTCCAAACAGTACCTTGTCCACGCCCACCGTATCGATGAGGTAGCGCAGCGCTGGCTCACTATGCGTCAGGTTGTCATAGTAGAAGTTGCGCAGGTACTCGCTGGGCTTTCTGGTGTTGTTGGCCCTGGCTTCTGTGCGTACCTGCCAAACTCTGTCCATGCGTCCGATACCATTGCAGACATACCCGCCACCGTGGCTTAGGCATACCCTGAGGTTGGGGAACTCGTCCATGACTCCGCCGAAAACGAAAGAGGCGAAGGTCACCGTTCGGTCGGCCAGGTTGCCGATGGCGTTGGACAGGTGATAGTCGTCCAGGCGAGGACTGACGATCGTGTCGCCACCTTGATGTATCAGGAAGACGGCTCCCAGCTCTTCGGCGACCTTCCATACGGGACGGAACTCCGGGTTGTCGTAGGTCTTGCCGTTGACGTGGTCGCCAACCATTGCGCCTTTCAGGCCTAACTCTTTAACAGAACGTTCCAATTCTGCCGCCGCCGCTTCCGGGTCTTGCATGGGAAGCGTGGCTAGTCCGGAGAAGCGCGTGGGGTACTGCTTTACCAGGCCTGCGATGTAGTCATTGCAGTCTCGGTGCATGGCCGCCGTCTTGGAGGCCTCCCTGTTGTACTGGTAAAAAGGGGCGTTGGTTGAGAGCACGTGGATGTCCGCGCCCCACGAGTTCATGTCTGCCAAACGCTCTTCGGGCGTCCAGACCGTGCGGGGATTGTGGAGGTGCATGGGCAGGATGTCCTCGGTTATGCCATGCCAGTTCTCACCCGCCTTCATTGCCGCGATGAAGGGCTCGGGACTAATGTGCGCGTGGATATCGATATTTCTCATTTTCTCTCCTTTTCATTCCTACGATAAATTCGAATTTGAATGTTGCGGTGACCCATCTTTGAACGCCGCAACAATTTCTTTGGATAAGCTAGATGGTCTACGAAAGTACCGAGCGGACCATACCGCCGTCCACCAGCATTGTTGTGCCGGTAATGTAGCTGGACTTATCAGACGCGAGGAATCCCACCAGGTATGCCAGTTCCATGGGGTCACCAACGCGGCCTACGGAGGTCTCGTCAGCTCGGCCCTGGAGCGCCTCCTCTAGCGTAACGCCCTGGGCATCGGCACGGTTTTGCGTGTTGGCCAGCATGCGTTCGCTTAGCAGTGCGCCGGGACAGACGTTGTTTACCAGGATGCCGTCCTTGCCGATCTCATCCGAGAGACTCTTGGCGTATGAGACCACACCCATACGTGTCGCGCCCGACAGGGCCAAATTGTCGATTGGCTGGTACACAGTGCTGGCGAGGATGTTAATAATCCTGCCGCCGCCCTGCTTTTTCATGTGAGGAATGCCTGCTCTGCACATGCGGGCGAAGAACAGCAGGGAGCGCTGAACTGAGGTAGCCCACTGCTCCTCGGTTGCGGTCGCCGCTCTCGCCAGAGGAGGTCCACCGGAGTTGTTAACCAGAATGTCGAGTCTTCCAAAGTGGCCAACAGTTTGGCCCACTAGGTCTTCGATTGTCTCGGGCTTGTCCAGGTCGCCAGCAAAAACGAAGACCTCGCTGCCGGTAGACTCCCGTATCTCGCTGGCTGCCGTTTCAAGGTCTGCTAGCGTGCGGGCGCAGATGGCAACTTTCGCACCCTCTTCCGCCAACACCTGTGCGCTGGCTCGACCCAGTCCCTTGCTTCCTCCGCCAACAATGGCAACTTTGCCTTTTAGATTAAAATCCATTTCTTCGATTACCTCTCAAATAGTCCTGGAATGCGATGACGCGATTCACTAGCGATATGGTACTCAATTCCGTACAGGTCAACCAGTAATCAAGCCCGCCGCCATCGCGTTCCTGTGGCGATGGCGAGTGTTGCAATGGCTATGCCGGGCCTCAACAACACGGCAGGGTTAACATAACGATGTAGGACCTCTACCATGGCTCTCATCTAGCAAATCACTCAAGTAGCTATTATAGGGCGGCTAAATAACGTGGTACTGGCAATCTAAGTGCGTCAGATTTGTAACTCAACCCAGATCGGGGCTGGTGAAGTTTGATTCCTCGTCAGATGTACTCTACCTGTGCAGCGGAGCCAGCGGCTGGGTAGCCAAATAGATTAGTTCACCTGTGGCATAACGTCTTCAGCCAGCCAGGCCATGCGCTCCAGGGAGTGGCTCAGGTCGTCGCTGCGGGTGTCGAAAATAAGATGGCCGACGCCAATATCGGAGTAGACAGCAATGTCTTCCGCTACCTGGTTGGCGGTGCCAGAGAATCTTCGTCTCGGCCCCGACGCTGTTGCCTCTTTGTCGTACAGCGGCGCCTTCATGGCGATTTCTACCTCTGCCGGGTCGCGACCGATTTTGTCGGCGTGGCGTTTTATATATTCAAGGTTAGCGGATAGCTCTTCAGGTTCCAGTGGAGTCGCTGGCGTAGCGCCAACCGGGTGCCACGCGTCGCCTAGTTCCACCGCTCGACGCATGGCGGGCCTGCTGTTGCCACCAACCCATATCGGCGGGTGAGGCTTCTGGACCGGCTTGGGAGAGAAGCTAATGTTGGACAGTTGGCAGTACTTCCCCTCGAAGGTCGGGATGTCGCTGGTCCAAAGCTCCTTGAAAGCAAGAATGTATTCGTTGGTCACTGCTCCACGCTCGGCAAAGGGTGGTGTGTCTAGGGCTTCGAACTCCTCTTCTAGCCAGCCGACGCCTACTCCCACGGTAAGCCGACCCTCAGATAACACGTCCATCGTTGCCAGCATCTTCGCCGTTAACAGCGGATTGCGGTAGGGAACAATCATCACGCTGGGCACTATGCGAATGTGTTCAGTGATACCCGCCAGGAAGGTAAGCTCGGTTAGTTGTTCTAGATGCTCGCCGTCGTCTCCCCAGGGCACCTGGTTGCCAATTGAATATGGATACTGGGAATCCGACTGGCGCGGCACCATCACGTGGTCACCTACAACCATGCAGTCAAAGCTTAGGCGGTCACCTTTTTGGGCTATCTGTTTTAGGTCGCCAGGTTTGGCTGTCGGCCCGTTGTGGGGCAGATAGAAGCCATATCTCATACGTTAGTCCTTGTCGTTGGACGGCGGCCCGACTTTTCCAGGCAATAGAGGGGCATAGCCATTAAGGTTTCGTGTGTTTCGTAAATTTCATTAAATTTGTAAATTGCGCCAAGTATCACGAAGCTGAATTATAATGGTGCCGCCTTCAAGCCGTCGCTGCTTAGTCGTCACGCTTACCTTCGCCGAATAGAGAGTTTGGTGCCCTTTGCGAATCTGGTCAAGGTCAGCCAGCAAGACCTCTCCTGGTTGTTTTTAGATCAGCAACCTGAGGACGTAGCGAGGCGTTGGCTGGATCTAGGGCCGGTCGTTGTCGTAGGGACGCATGGAGGGCGTCGAGCCAATGGCTACACACTACGCTGCGAGACTGACGCACCCGGAGTGTCAATCCAAATTGCGAACACAGTGGGAGCAGGCGACGCCTTTAACGCTGGACTGTTGGCGCACCTCTTCGGGCAAGGTCTGCTGTCGCAGGAGGCGATGTCTACCATATCGGAGCGCCCGCTAACGGACGCAATGGCATAGGCCAATCGCGTGACAGTTCTGGCCTGCACCAGGATCGGAGCATCGCCTCCCACTACTGACGAACTAGCCAGTAAAAGTTAGCTCTCGTTGAGCCGGGCGGTTGCCTCTTTGCCGTTCAGCTTTAGCATGCTCTGGACGGGTACTGCCGTCTCCACCAGGCGCTCGGCGAAGCAGCCGCGCTTGGCCAAACGGATGACGTTCAGTATCTCGTCTTCAGATGCGTCGCTAGTGACCTCGAAGTCAGAGCGAACACCTGTGACGCCGCTGTTGACCGTTCCAGCCAGGACTGATCCTGACAGATAGTAGTCCATCTCGACGTGGACCTTAGCTGAGCCGATGGGAATTTTCCTCATAGTAGCGTACCGCTTCAGTTGGGTAAGCAGTCAGAATCCTATGCCGGAAACAATGTAAGCCAGTGGCGAGGGATAGTTGTCGTCGCCGCCGATGCGCTCAGGCTCGTCGGAGTATATGGTGAACTGGTTTCGCGTGCCCTTGTGCAGCATCTTCTCGACGTGCTCGCAGTCGACCACCATGGTGCGCTTGGTGCCGCCCTCGGGCAGCTCTGGCCCAATCACCTCATGCGGAATATCAGTCGTCATAGTCTTGTCCTTTTTATTTTGGATGTCCGGCTGGCCACACTTACTGGAAAAGGCCCTTGTGGCAGTGCGGCCATGAATGGATTCGCGATCGAATTTGCGTGAGTTTAGCAGGGGCGTAGTGGAGGGTCAAGGCTTGGGTTTTCACGCAGTGGTAAATGCTCAGTTTAGTCAACCAAAGCCCGCTTGAATCTCATATTTACGGTCTAGGTGGTCCCTGTCCTCAACATGGATGACCACCAACTTCGGGGCCAAGCGTGATAATATTAGGGTCAGCGCCTGTTCCGTACATTTCCGTATGTGTATTGATACCTTGCTAGAGGGCAGTGAGGTAATTGCGGATGCGCTCTTAAGTGGAATACCTTGGACAGGCGTTGGTATCGACGCAGGTCTTGGCATGGGCACAGCCGTTGGAGAAGCCGTAGGTGATGGCTGAGCATCCGCGCCACAAGCTACCAGCAGCTACATAAATGCTGTTGGTAGAAGAAATGATGTTGTGAGCTTGAGATTAATCTCCCTACCCCCGTTGTACTAACCCCATGGGACTTCTAGCCGCTGGATAGCCCTCTGAGGCCCTAGGATGTCAGTAAAGAGGCATTACAACCTTAGGGACGTTGTATCTCTCATGGGACCCCTAGCCACGAGGATACATCAGTAGACTGCAAGGATGTTACTAAGGCTTATAAGGCTATTCTGAGAAGGAATACTGGTTTTGAAGACGCCATAACAAACTAGTCTAGGAATCTGGTTAATTCGTTTGTAGTAGGAACACGGCAAAACTCATTCTTCCCAAACCAACCATATCGACGTTGTGCAAACGCATCGTAAATCATATCTCTGATCCACTTTGGTATCACGTACAAGAGAGCTGTAGCCTTGTATAGGCCGCCAATGTCGACCGCTATAGATAAAATAGCATCAGATTTGATTATTAATTTTCCAAGCCTTATATAGACCACATTATCCAAATTCTGTACAGATTGGAGCGGATAGCCGGATGCTGGAAGGGTAATCTTGGCGATCTCTGATTGTAGAGTTGCGAATCTGAACGACCCGACTGAATCTTTATCTAGTAAGAAATCCACCATCTTATTACAAGCGACGCAATAACCATCAAAGAAAATCACTTTGTCTGGCAAACGGCTATTCATCTAATGTCCCATGGCCAAATAAATCGAAAACAAATTTATGACAGTTATTCGGTGTGGAGTACCCATAATCTCTCTTAGGGGGCTATTTCGCGCCTAGCATTGTGGTGGAGCTTAGGGAATTCGAACCCCTGATCCCCTGCTTGCAAAGCATCGTTGAACTCGTTTGTCCATCATAATCCGTCTGGGGTATTCAAAGAAAAACAGCGGTTAGCTCTAAATAGGAACCTGAGCCAAACCACAAACAGTCGCACTTCCTATATTTCCCGTTTTGTCATATAAAGTTACCGTTCCTACTGCCGTCCCGTTATCTGCATCATGATAAGAATTCTCTGTACCTATCCAATTACCTTCTGGGTTTCTGTGCAGGTAAAGAGACACATCAGCATTAATATAAACGAGTCCGTGAGTTCCTGAATTAGCGAAGGGATTAGCAACATCGGCCACTTGCGCGACTCTTACAATTGGACTGGTAATTTCACCTGCGATTAGTTCATGTATCTCCCTGATCCACGCACGCCGCCGCCCTATGGTGCCACCAGTACCCGACTGAATAGGCTGATGAGGGGAACCAGGCGTAACTTCCAGTGTTTGCCATATAGGTTTGTGTCCTTTTGTTGGTTTTCTTCCATCAATTTCGGAAGGCATGGGGAGATTTTCGTCAGGCGCATTAATGTCCCACTTAGGAGTGGTCCAGATCGTGCCATTAGGATTCTGGGTTTTTCGCAACATAACCACGGTTGCTCTGGCAATTTCAATCCATCCTATATCGGGATATTCTGTGGTTACATGCACATCAATTACCTTGATCCTCCGACCTGTTCTTACTACTTCTCCCCCTAACATCAACGGAGCCATAGGAGGAACCCTGAACATATCCACAGTAACCCTGGACACTTGAAAATCTTCAATCTCTTGCGGTGTGTTGTGATTAGTTTCCGCTTCATATGCCAGCAAGCCCGAAATAACCCTGCCATGAAGTGTAGATGGATCCCAAGGACCCCTTGCATGGACAGTTGGATAATACAAGTTTGATTTATTGGGATCTCTTTCGAAAAATGCCTGTTGAATTACTGATTCATTCATTTATTTTTAACTCTAGTATTTAGTAGGACCCACTAAGGCTACCATGCGGATCGGATGTATAAATCTATACCACCAACTGTACCTAATCCCCCATGGGATTCCTAGCCGTTAGGTTCTAGCCGGATTAGGTCGATAATTACCTAAGCTACTGACTAATTAGTTTTCCACGCAGGTTTCATAAGTTGCAGCTAATCACCTAGAGGAAGCTATTGGGCTGTTGGATGAATAGCGAGGATGCTATCGGAGGTTATTGTCCGGAGATAGTGATGACATAGGCTCCTGTTGATTCATCAATATTGC
>CAJWRP010000105.1 GCA_913046025.1 uncultured Chloroflexota bacterium | reverse complement strand
GAATGCCACATCCCCGTAAATCAACACTAGCACCTCTGCATTCTCCGCGACCATCCAGGTCAGCTCACCCATCATTCCAGCGCCGGGGTCGATCCTGCCATCAATTGAGTGCGCAGCTGCGGAATAATATACCCACGCCTGGAGTTGTCCAAAGGAGTCGAAGAGGCCAAAACTCATTTTTGGGGAGATTTTTTCTTGTTTGTCTCCCTGATTAGCCAGAAGGACGTTGACCAGAACATATCGCTGTTTCTCAGGTAAGATCTGTCGTACCTCTTTGTTATCTCTTCCATTGGAGGACCGAACGCATGTTACGGTGACCTCCAGCTCGGCGAATTAGACTGCTTCCACAATTGATGCCTCTTGCGACACATTCGGCATGCAATTCCGAAAGGCTGGCAAGCCGACCTCGGCCTTGTCATTGCTGCAGCCTGGCAACAAAGCTAACAGCTTTGCCAATAGCAGGCTGCTACATAAGAAGTGGGACTGCGATTTGTTTGAAGGTAAAGATTTCGGTTAGTTCTTTCATTTCATTACTTAATAGGCGTTTCGTGTGTGTTTCTGGTGTGCCACTATTGTTGCAGAGGGCTATGGTGCTTACTATGTGGTTCCCACGGAGGTCGCATTCGTATGAAGCGTAACCGGAGGACAGTGCTGTGGATATCCACAAAGGGGGTAGGGTGGGGGCTGCTGGTCTCCTGTATGGATGCTAGCAACCAGGAATCTCCTCAGGCTTGCATTAATGCCGTGGGAGTGGTTGTACCTATGGCGCACCGGTGCATGCCGAGCCGCTGATGGGCTTGTGATTTATGACCTAACGAGGATTTCTGTAGTGGCGGACAATCTGCTCAAAAAGAGGTGAGTCATCCACGGAAGGTGGCGCGGCTGGTTTTCGCGTCATTTGAGTTTCGGGCTCGCCTAAGAAGGTCTTGCTAAAGGCCTTTAGCAAGCTCCCGTGTATTTTGAAGGAGACGCGCCAAAGTAGCGCTGCCAGGCCCACAAGCAACATGACTGGTATAGGCGCAGAGAAGCTGCCCATTATTACTAATTGGGAAAGCAACGGTAGACTCCATATAGCTAGCAGCACGGTCATGGCTGCCAAAATACTGTCGCGCAACACGTCGTGAAGGTCCGCGTGACCCCCAAGGTTTATGGTAATGGTCTCGCGTCGAATGATTGCCCCGGAGAGCTCATCCGACAATCGCTGAAGGGACCGCCATATAAACACGGAAGGGGGCATGCAGAGAACCACGACGAACCCGCCAACCACCAGGCCAAGCAGACTCTCCCGTATATCTGCTATGGCGGCCAGTTCCGTGGCAAATGTCAGGGCAAATGTCCCGATGCCAATCAGGACTAATATCACTCCGAAGTTCAACATTATGACCCTGCCCGAGCGCCGTATGTTTGATGCCACTTGGCCTTGCAGGGCAAATGCCGCTCGCATGGAAATCAGAGACCTGGAGAGATTATCTACATACTCGATTAGCAGTGATGGGGAGTTTCGCGACATGAAGCCAGCCACGGGTCGGCCGCTTCGTGACACCACCGGATAGACGAATGAAGTTATGGCGGTCGCTACGGCGATGATTGGGTAAATGAATGCACTAATGACTCCGTGGTCTGCTCCAATCTTGGCCATAGCCAGGGAGAACTCCCCCATCTGCGGCATTCCCACGCCCACGTTCAGTGAGGTTGTGCCGTCGTGGCCCGCAATGAATGTCCCTAGGGTGTCGGCGACTATCTTGCCTACAAGGAAAACCGCCGAGACGATGAGAGCAGGCCATATGAACTCTCTAACAAGGGCTAGGTCTATTAACATGCCGATGGACACGAAAAACAGCGCCGCGAAAATATCGCGCACTGGCGCCATGGTCAACTTTAGTTCCTCGATATGCTCGCTGTCTCCCAGCACGGACCCGATGATGAAGGCACCGGCGGCTGCGGAGATACCCAGGCTCTCTGCCACCAGTCCCAGGCCGAAGCAGAGGGCAAGGCTGACTATAAGCAGCGTTTCCTTGGAATGATATCTTGCTACGAAATTGATGAGGCGGGGCGCGAGCAGTCCACCGAGAAATATGGCGGACACAAAGAAGACCGATAGCTTGCCCAGAAGTGAAAACAAGTCGACCATGCTGGCCGTGCCGGTTATGGCGACGCCCGATAGCACACTGAGCAGCAGCACTGCGGCAAAGTCCTCTACCAGAAGTATGCCAACGATGAGCTGGCCTTGCGCCGTCATCAACAGGCCCCGATCTCGCAGCACCTTCACGATGATTGCGGAGCTACTGATGGACAGAGCGCCACCTAAGAAGATGGCTTCGGTCGTGCTCCAGCCCAGGACCATGGCTATCTCGTAGCCCAGGGCGATCATGAAAATGATTTCGATGGTGCCGATGAGAATGATCCGCAGTCCCATCTGGCGTATCCTGTGCCAGCCAAAGTCCAGACCAAGGGCAAAAAGCAGCAGGACCAGCCCGAGGTCTGCCAGGAGGCGAATGCTTTCGATGTTGCTGATCGGCGCTTGTATTCCGAGCACTGGTAATGTGAAGGGGCCTACTATGAGGCCGGCTATCAAATAGCCCAAAACCGGCGGTTGATTGAGCCGCCTGAACAGTATTATGGCCACTCCGGCCACTGCCATGATGATGGCAAAGTCTCTAACTAGGGTAAATTCTCCCGCCTGAACAATCTCTGGCATTCTCACCTCAACCACACTTATTGTGAGATTCATTAAACAGGTGACCGCAAATTCAGGTAAAGGGTGGATTAGGTCTTGTCTAAGAAAAGTTTAGTTTTTGGTAGCGGTTTGAGGGGATGGAATTAGCTGATGTCGTTGGTAGGCAGCAGTTGTTAACGGGTCTATCTCTATGGTACCCTCCAAACTCCGCGAAGACGAAGCACTATTGCAATCGTTACCACAATTCCGACGATGCCGTTGATGGCCAGAGCCGCAGAAACGCTGATGCTTTCAGCGATGCCGCCGGACATCAGCAGGCCTATAGGCAGCCCATAAACGGCCAAAGATCGCAGCCCCTGAATCCGTCCTCTGATATCTGCTGACGAGTTGCGCAAAAGCAGAATAGACATCGTTACCATACATGTGGACTGCGCCAGGCCTGATAGCGCTAGGATGAGCATGGCCCCGCTAAAAAATGACGTTTGTGCCAGCGCCAGGACTCCCACATGCCAAAGGATAGCGCCAATGATCATGAATTTGCCTAGACTCCGAATATTGGCAATGCCAGCTATAGCGAATGATCCTATAAATGAGCCAGCGGAATACGCACCGAGCAGTTGGCCCAGGCCGGTGGATGTGGTACCCAGCACGTCTTTGGCGAACACCGGAGTCAATCCTTGATTCATTGGGAATCCGGTCATATTAACCAGGAAGGCCAGCAGAAGCAGCGCCAGAATAATCTGATTTTTCCCAGCATATTGAAAAGACTCCCTCAGGTTGCTTAGGACTGACATCCCGCGAGCTGTGGGCGTTCTGGGGGGTGGCTTCATACGAGTGATGAAGTAGACACCAGATAGATGAAAGAACATTACCAGCAGATAGGTATACGTCAATCCGAATCGGTCCAGCAGAATCCCGCCGGCGATCAGAGCGAATATCTGCACTGCGTCGCGGCCAGTTCGAGTAAGGGCCACTGCGTTTGATAGGTCTCTTCGCTCAACGAGGTCGGCAATAAACGTTTGCCGCGTTATGTTGTCAAAGGCCCGGCCCATGCCCGATAACGCCGTAAGCACGAATACATGCCAGAGTTCGAGTTGTCCGAAAAATGAAAGTGCAAGAATGATTAGTGCGATGCCGCCGAACCCCAGTCGTGAAAATGCTAGGAGTTTCTTTCGGTCGTAGCGGTCTACAACTATCCCAAATAACGGGGCGAACATCGTGCCGGTGAATCGCAGCGCAGCGAATAGAGAGACCCAGAACGGGGAAGAGGTCTCGTTGACCACATACCAGGCAAGGATCAGGAACTCCATCTGCTCGCCAGAGGTCATGAGGTTATCGGAATACCATAGCTGCCTGTAGTTCCTGGTGCGAAGCGATTTCATCAGCTGCCCGGCGACAGTTTGGCCGATCAAAATTTTTGTATGCCTGAGGGGGTGTTCGCAGTGACAGGAACGCCAATCTGATAGGCATCTGGTTTTACGGATGGTATCGAGGAAATCTGGTAGCGGAAAATCATGGTAAGCGCTGTGAATTATACAGCACTTGTTGCCGTGACTTGCCAATGAACAAGAACGCTAATTAGAAGCGGTCACTATATTATATTTGGCCTGTCCACTTGGGTATTCGTAATCCAATCGCGGAAGTAATGAAAATTCAAAACATAAACATGCTGTCGCCGAAGCTGTAGAACCGATACTGCTGGTCTACGGCTTCCTGGTATGCCTTGAAGAGCAGCTCCTTGCCGGCAAGGGCGCTCGTTAGCATGAGTAGCGTCGACTTTGGCAGGTGGAAGTTAGTCACCAGGGCGTCCACCACGTAAAACTTGTAACCGGGCGTGATGAATATGTCGGCCCAGCCATCGCTGGCAGCCAGAACTCCCTTTTCTCCAGAATTACTCTCCTTAAAAAGCCAGGCTGCGTGTTCCAACAAGCGCGTCGCTGTCGTCCCTACGGAGATGACCCTTCTGCCCTCCAACTTGGCCTGGTTAATAATCCGAGCCGTTTCGCCATCTATTGAAAAGTGTTCGGAATGCATCTTGTGGGAGGCGATGTCGTCCGTTTTTATAGGCCGAAAGGAGTCCCAGCCCACGTGCAGCGTGACGAAGGCCGTCTCCACGCCTAATGCCCTGATGTCATCCAACAGTTCTGGCGTAAAGTGAAGGCCTGCCGTCGGTGCAGCCACGCTGCCTTTGGTGTTCGAATACACGGTCTGGTAGCGCTCGGAGTCGGCCAGCGGGGCGTGGATGTACGGAGGCAGTGGCATAACGCCAACGTCGTCAAGCCGCTCATCGTCGGACAGGGTGACAATGCGTGTTCCGTCAGCTTTGGCTTCCAGAATTTCGCCGGTGATGACGATATTACCGGCCTTGTTGTTGACCTGAAACTCTACGCCGGGCTGCATTCGACGACCGGGCCTCACCAGCGCCCGCCACCTGCCGGGCGAAAGTCTGTTGAGGAGCAGCAACTCGATCTTTCCGCCTGTGGCTCGGGTGCCGTAAAGACGTGCAGGCATGACGCGGCTGTCGTTGAACACCATGACGTCGCCGGCTTGTAAGAACCGAGGTAGATCTCTAAAAGTCCTGTGGGTAAGGGAGCCGTCGGAACACGATACTAGCATTAGCCGGGAGGAGTCCCTGGGCTCTGCAGGCGTCTGGGCGATAAGCTCCTTGGGCAGGTGGTAATCGAAATCAGAAGTTTTCACACCACTATTATTGCATAAGGAGGCGGGGGAAAAGGGCAGTACGGCAGAGACCTAAATGGCTCCGCCGCACTGAATAGAAGGGCGTTTTTACTGCACGGTGATAGTGCCGACCATTCCCAGCACCTCGTAAGGCACGCATAAGAGGATGTAGTTACCATCCTCGGCGAAGGTAAACTCCAACGTCTCGGTCGAGCCGGGGTCGACGCCAACATCTATTCCCAGGTCATCCACAATGAATGTGTGGGATTCGCCTTCGGACGTTAGCTCTAGTGTTATGGTGCCGCCTACGCTAAAAGTGAGGTCCGATGGGCTGAAAATGTATGCGCCGTTTCTGCTGGGGTCCTGCAGGCTCACCTTTTCAACATCTCCCGCTGGCGATGGTGGATCAACTGGTGCTGGTAGGGCGGCTGGTACGATCGGGGTCACGACGGCCGGTGGTGCTGTGGGTTATGTGTTGGCTGGCGCTGGAATTATGCCGCCTCCGCAAGCAACCAGTAGCAACGCAGCCGCCGAGATGGAATGGGGGTAGCCAAATTTTATTTAATTGCCATCATAATTTACTTCGAATGTATTTCAATGGTAATCATGGCATTTCGTCCGTGAGGAAGAGGTGAAAACGGCAATATTAGTTGTGAGGTATTTGTGAGGAAGATCCTGGGCAATAACGTTTATTGGGTAGACGATATGATGTTGATTGAAGCCTAATGCTGATGAATGACGCGGCGGGCAGCATCTACAGTGTTGCTCAGTAGCATGGCGATCGTCATTGGCCCTACGCCACCCGGGACCGGCGTTATGGCCTTAGCTTTTTCTGCAATTGCCTTAAAATCGACATCGCCAACCAATCTGTAGCCACCTTTGCGGGTCGAATCCTCCACCCGGTTTACGCCCACGTCGATTACCACTACCCCAGGCTTGACCATATCGGCGGTAATCATCAAAGGCTGACCCACAGCGGCGATAAGTATGTCCGCTTGGCGTGTAATGGAAGGGAGGTCTTTGGTTCTGGTATGGCAGAGGGTCACCGTGGCGTTGGCGTCGGCGTTGCGCTGCATGAGCATGTTGGCGATGGGCTTGCCCACGATGTTGCTGCGGCCGCATACCACCACATGCTTGCCTTCTGGACGATTGCCTGAGCGGACAAGAATCTGCTGGATTCCCGCGGGCGTCGCCGGGGGAAACCGAGGTCTACCGGCTATCAGTAACCCCATGTTGTAGGGGTGCAATCCATCCACGTCCTTTTCCGCGTTGATGTTCTCGATAACGGTGTCCTCGTCGATCTGTGATGGCAGGGGAAGCTGGACTAGAATCCCATGGTACCTTGGGTCTAAGTTAAGGTCTCGAATTATCCCTAATAGATCTGTCTGAGGCGTGTCGGCGGGGAGTATTATACCGTTGAAGGTTATGCCTGCTTCAATGGCGGCCTTCTCTTTACTCCTGACGTAAACAGAGGAAGCGGGGTCATCGCCTATAAGCACCACTGCCAGTCCAGGGGTTACCGAGTGTTTGATTTTCATCTCTTGAACGGTGGTTGCGACCTCACTGCGGACCTCGTCTGCAAACTCCCGACCGTTAAGGATCTCGGCGCTCAATTTCTCGGATGTCCTGCTTGGGACGCTGACTCAGGTATTTCAATCATCCGTCTATCTTAACTTTCCTAGAAGCAATTGACCACGCTTTCAATTGGCCCGACGGCTTAATATAATATCGAACGCCCGTTCATGGGTCTGCACAACTCGGTGTGCTGGGCAAATGAAAGTACTAATTCAGGTCTGCGAATTGGATGGCAATGCTAGTTACAGGCGTGGACCTAATAGAAATTGAGCGAGTGAAGAATGTCTTCG
>CAJWRP010000104.1 GCA_913046025.1 uncultured Chloroflexota bacterium | reverse complement strand
CGCCCGAAGCCAGTGAATCTCATGTATACGTCGACGCCGAGGATCTGGAAGTCCACTAGGACCGCCAGTCCAAAAAACTGAACGAATACAGCCAAGCCCAGCAGCCCGTAAACGATCGATGGCACTCCGGCCAGATTGGACAGATTGATCTCGATGATGTTCGTGACCCAGTTTCGAGAAGCGTACTCCTCTAGGTAGATAGCAGCTCCCACACCGATGGGCACCGTCAAGGCAGCAGTAAGAATCATCAGCCAGATGGTGCCAGCCAATGCCGACAGTAGCCCAGCCTCCTCCGCATGC
Source organism: uncultured Chloroflexota bacterium (assembly GCA_913046025.1). The sequence goes on along the minus strand of CAJWRP010000104.1, from coordinate 6,944 downwards.
CTTGACGGATAATCTAAAAGGAAGTGCCAGCTTAGCCATGGCACCCCTTGAATGAGTATCTGTGCAAGCAGAAGGACCAGCCCTACAATGCCCACAAGCACGGCCGAAAGAAAGACAAAGTACAGGACTTTGCCTATGGTTTCTCTGGAGGCCAACCTCTGGTTAAACTGCGAAGTAGTCTGCATTACGCCGCTCCACTTTGCTTAGCTACAGCAATAACGCCTCGCCAATTATTCAATAGGTCTGCCTCCAGCGTCGTACAACCCAGAAACCCAACAGGTTCATTGCCAGGGTCATAAGGAAGAGCAGAGAGCCGACCGCGAATATGGTGTCGAACTCCAGCGACCCGTGGGGGACCTCACCCAAACTCAACTGCACGATAAACGCCGTCATGGTCTGGATGCTCTCCAGAGGGTTGGCTGTAAGTTTGGGTGTAGCGCCAGCCGCTATGGTGACTAACATGGTCTCGCCAATTGCCCTGGAGATTGCCAGAATGAATGAGGCAACGATACCAGACAGTGCTGCAGGAACCACCACTCGCAGGCTGACCTCAAAGCGAGTCGCGCCAAGGGCAAAAGCAGCATTTCTCAAAGAGCGAGGTACCGCCACCATGGCGTCTTCACTCAGCGATGAAACCATGGGGATAATCATAATTCCCATCACTAGCCCCGCACTCAGCGCGTTGAAGACCAGCATATCGGGGAAGAGGCCCTTCAGAATCGGAGTCACAAAGGTTAAGGCGAAGTACCCGTATACAACAGTGGGAACGCCAGCCAGTACCTCCAGCGTCGGTTTAATAATACGTCTAACCTTTCCGGGGGCATACTCTGCCAGGAAAATTGCCGTAGACAGGCCTATGGGAAGCGCTACCGCCGCCGCGATTCCCGCCACTAGCAGGGTACCGGCCACAAGAGGGAGCACACCAAATGACTGAGGTTTCAAAATAGGAGTCCAGCGTGTGCCAGACAAGAACTCCCAGATCGAAACTTCAAAGAAGAAGCTCGCCGCCTGGGAGAAAAGACTAAATACTATGCCAACTGTAGTAAGGACAGAAATTAAGGCGCAACCAAATAGTACCCACTTGATTACCTTGGATTCTATAGCTGCGCTGCGCCTGCGCCTGAAAACTGGTTCGGCCTGACCAGCCGGGTCACCAGATTCACGATTAGTGTTCTGAATGCTTTCCATCCTCAAACGGCCTATGTCCAGATTTGGGTCAAGAACTCATTACCTTTTCAGAGGGCCTACTGCAACAACGCTATGTTCCCTAGGTAAACTTCTCGGGGCAACCCGATGTAGCCTACCTCCGAGGCCAACTCAGCGCCATTCTCCATATAGAATTCCAGGAATTCTTTGACCTCAGGTCTCGCCAATCTTGCCTTATTAACGTATATCAGTAGCGATCGGGCCAGAGGCTGGTAAGTACCGTCTTGTATCGTAGTTTCAGATGGCGCTACGCAACCGTCCCCCCCGTCCACCGACACCAACTTCAACCTGTCCTGATTTTCCACGTAGTAGGCATATCCGAGATACCCCAACGCATTTCGGTCGCCGCCAATGCCCTGTACTAGGACGTTATCGTCTTCGCTTGCCGTATAGTCTGGCCGACTGGCCTGTGCCTCTCCCACGATGACTTCAGTAAAGTAATCAAAGGTGCCGGAGTCCGTCCCCGGACCGTAAAGCCTAAACTCTGTTTCCGGCCACATCGGATTTACGTCATTCCAAGTATCTACATAACTGGAGGGTTCCCAAATATCGCTTAGTTGCTGCACCGTAAGGCAGTCAACGAATTCATTCTCAGGGCTGACTATCACGGAGAGTCCGTCGATGGCAATCTCTATTTCAAGGTATTCAACGGCGTTTGCCGAAGCCGTTTCTGATTCCGAGGGTTTAATTGGCCTCGACGCGTTATTGATATCCGTCTCGCCCGCAATGAATCGTTTGAAGCCGCCGCCCGTGCCCGAGACACCGACGTTGACCTGCACACCTGGGAACCTCTTACGAAATTCCTCGGCTACGGCCTCCGTTATTGGAAACACAGTGCTGGAGCCATCCACTTCTATGTCGTCGCCTACATCAGAAGCCGTTGCTCTGGCAGGTATCTTATCGGCCGGCCCAATGCATGCGGTAATCAACACCAGAACTGCCAACGGCAGTACTACCAGCGCAACCGGACCCGAAATCCTATCAAACAGACAGGGTATAAATGTCGCAACCATAATTACTTTGGAGTGTAAACGCCATTGATTAATACCCTTTGAACATAATGTTAACGTCAGGTTAACAAAGGCTACTAGAGGAGTTAACTGCGTATTTAGCAAAGCAACGGCCGCACATATACATGAGCTTATACGGGCCGTGGGGACGAGGTTAGATAGAGGGTGAATTTGGAGAGAAAATATTACCTTTGAGGAATGGTGAACTCGAAGGTACTGCCCACGCCCTCTTCGCTCTCGGCGCTGACGTCGCCTCCGTGGGCCTGCACAATATGCTTAACGATGGCTAAACCAAGACCAGTGCCGTCGTCTCTTCTCGAGCGTTCGACCTTATAGAACCTCTCGAAGACATGAGGCAGATGCTCCCGTGGTATGCCCGTGCCTGTATCAATAACCTTCACCCTTTGGAATTGGTCCTCATCCGAAACAGATATGGTAATCTGACCTTCAGATGTGTACCTGATGGCGTTTTCGATCAGATTTACGAGCACCTGTCTAAGCCTCTCGTTTTCACCCGTTACTGTGGACAGCGTCTCAGGGAATTCAGACGCCAGAACCAGACCCTTATCCGCAACTGAACGCTGGAAATCCTCAACAACCTCTTCGACCAGAGGACCCAGGTGAACAGGAACCAGGTGCATCGGAACGTACCCGCTCTCAAGGTGGGAGAGCTCTAGAAGGTCATTCACGATGCCGTTCATCCGGTCCACATCGCGGTTTATTCGCCGCAGGAAGTCCATGGCTACGCTTCGTTCGTCGATAGCGCCATCCTCAATGGTCTCTACCATCGCCTTGATGGACGCCAAGGGGTTGCGAAGCTCGTGCGAGACATTGCTCACGAACTCCGTCCTCGTGGTTTCAATCTGCATCATGCGAGTAAGGTCGTGGAGCGTCAGAAGTACGCTAACAGCATCCTTTGAACCGTCAAAGTCCCCTAGAGGAGTTGCAATAGCGCTGAGAAAGGTCCGGCTGGGAAGCAATTCAACTTCGATCTGCCATATCTGGCCCGTTTCTAATGACTTCTGGACTACCTGTTGAATCTCATAGTCTCTGACCACCTCCACCAAGCGGTTACCAACGGACTCTTCAGCCCTTACGTCAAGAAGCCGCTCTGCAGCTCGATTGATGAGGCTGACCTCGCTACCAGCTTCCAGCACCACCACACCGTCTGCCATAGTATCCAACACGGCTGTTAGTTTATTTCGTTCGCTGGATAGGTCGCCTACGACGCTACGAATCGTGCTAGCCATTCCGTTAAAGGCATCTGCGAGTTCCCTTGTCTCATCGTCGGTCGAAGTTGCATGGACTCGCTGTTCAAGGTCTCCTTCAGCCAACCTCCTAGCCCCCTCTGCAACCAGCTGCACGGAACGGGACGTCCGTTGAAATAGAATGTAGCCTAGCCCTACCGAAAGCACCGCGACTATCAGGGCTGAAAGGCCAATGGTGGAAATTATTTGGCCAAGGTTGGACTCCATTCGTGAAGTGGACACGCTTACCCGGGCAACCCCTACGATCTCCCCTCGATTTCGAATGGCTATGGCCTGATATATAACGTCGCCCCCGTAAGAAGGGTCAAGACGTCGATCAGCGCCAGTGCCTGTTACAAGAGCCTGCCTGATCTCCTCGCGGTTTCGAAGATTCGGATCAACATCAGCCCGGATAGCAGTGTCCGCCAGGACCAGGCCATCGACATCCACGATAGTAACCCTGGCATCTATGATCCCAGCGATCTCATCCATTTCTTTTTGCAGACCATCGACATCGATCTCAGTCAGGAAGAAATCTGACGACGATTCCACTACTAGCCCGACCTCTTCTTGAAGCCTTCCATTCAGATCAGCCAAAAAGGCATCGCGGATAAAATCTACTAGATAGATGCTGACTACACCCATGGTGACAAATATCAGAGCTGTATAGGCAAGAGAGATGCGCCAATGTAAAGAACGAGGTAGTCTCATCCGTCGAACCTGTAACCGACTCCACGCACCGTAACGATCCGTTCCGGTTTACTCGGATTCTTCTCGATCTTTTCTCGAAGCCAGCGAACGTGTACGTCTACCGTGCGGCTATCGCCATAGTAATCTTGACTCCAAAGCTGCTGAAGTAGCTGATCTCTGCTGAACACTCTGCCTGAATTTTTGACCAGCAAAGCCAGGAGATCATACTCTCGGGGTTTCATATCGACGGTCGCACCATCTCGGCGAACGATGTGGCTGGCAAGGTCCATTTCCAGATCGCCCGCCACAAGGACATCACCGCCAGGCAAACCCAACTGTGACTGGGAGGTTAGTTTAACCCGCCTGAGCATGTTGCGAACTCTGACCATGAACTCCCGCATGCTGAAGGGCTTCGTAACGTAGTCGTCTGCGCCTAGCTCCAGGCCCACCACGCGATCAACCTCTTCGCCACGAGCGGTAAGCATTATTATGGGAACGTCCATTTCACCCCGAAGTATCCTGCAGATTTCGAAACCGTCCATCTTGGGAAGCATTACATCCAAAATGACCAGGTCAGGTTTGCTGCTCCGAGCGAGATTCAAGCCATCTTCACCGTCAGACGCGGTGTAAACGATGTAGCCCTCGCGCTCCAGATTGTAGCGCAGAGCCTCCAGGATGTTCTCCTCGTCCTCTACAACCAGAACAGTCCCGTCCGACATGTATCTCCTTACTGAGTCAGATGTTACGCACCAGAGCCACTAATTCTAAACAGTCTTTCCTCAAGACGTAGACCATCGTCAACGTGCAAATCGAGTCCGTCAACCACAGCCGTTTTTGCGGACGATAAGACGCCTGGATCACGGGAGGCCAGCTCCAACGCCAAGGAATTCGCTGTGGTCATCAGGTCTTTTTTGGCCACTACCTGATGCACCAGTCCCACCTGTACCGCCTCCTCTGATGCCACCTTCCGATTAGTCAGGATAAGGTCAAGAGCAACCGCAGCGCCTACCACGCGGGACAGCGTCTGAGTACCACCCGCCGCCGGCACCATAGCCAAAGCCACTTCCGGCATGCTGAACACAGCATCATCTGACGCGATTCGCACGTCGCACAGGCATGCCATCTCTACTCCGGAGCCAATGACGAACCCATGCAGTGCGGCAATCATCGGTTTGCGAATGTTCAGGAAAAGGCCCCATATATCCCGCTCCCAGCGCACCTGCCGGGCTATGGCCAGAGACGGCGCAGTTCCGAATTCTGTCAGATCAGCACCTACACAAAAGCCGCGTTCGCCTGAACCGCTAAGGACAATTACCCTGACATCTGTGTCGTCTTTCGCGGCAGAAAGCGATTCGAATAGCTCATCTCGCACCTCCATATTATATGCGTTGATAACACGAGGCCTATTGAGCACAACCTGTGCAATGTGATCTTGTTTTGTGTAGAGGACTGCTGGCTTCATCATATTACTTCCCGCTGTAATCAGGACTCCTGCGCTGCAAGAAGGACTGGATGCCCTCTGCGCGGTCCGTCGTCGTCTGAAGTAGAAGGTTCAGATCAGCCTCCAAGCGCAGTCCCTGCTCCAGAGTCATGTCCATCCCCTTGAGAACAGCCTCCTTTAGGTAGCCTGCCGCGATGGGCCCATGAGCCGCTATGGTCCGCGCTACGTCCCTCGCAGATTCCAAGACTTCATTGGCCTTCGCAAGCCTGTTAACGAGGCCAATACCCAGGGCCTCCTCGGCATCAACAGTTCGAGAGGTCATGATCATCTCCAAGGCGACACCCCGACCCACCAGCCTGGGCAGACGTTGCGTTCCTCCGTCCCATGGCGTTAGGCCAGATCTCACCTGCGTCAGCCCGAAATGAGAGCCCTCTGATGCCACCCGGATGTCGCAAGCCAAAGCCAGCTCAAGGCCCTGGTCCATAGCGTCACCGTTGATGGCCGCAATGACCGGCTTACCCAGGCTGGCGACGCTGCTGGCCACCCTGAATAGCCCCAAGGCCTCCGGAGAGATCGCTTGGCCCGAGCCCTCAGGAGTCTCCGTTCCGAGGCAAAAGTTGGGGCCTTCACCAGTCAGCACGACAACTCGCACGTCATCATTCTGCGAAACTTCATTAACGGCGTCTGTGAGAGCAAACGCTAAAGACTCATCCACAGCGTTGCCAGACGACGGCCTGTTCAATTTGATCGTTGCAACGTGCCTATTAAAGGATGTGCGGACTACATCTAATGCCAAAAGCTTTTCACCTCACCTTAGTTTGAGCTCATTAACGGCCAAAACAGGGATAATCATAAAAGCAGACGCCGTTACTGGCATCAGCTCAATAGCGGCAAAAGTTGATCAGGGGTGTCAATCAGGTGGTCAGGTCCCACCTCCACCAGCATATCTGGCGCTAGCGTTCCCCACGTAGCGCCTATCGAGACCGTTCCAGCGCGTTTGGCGGTGGTAATGTCGATGTGACTGTCGCCCACCATCACGGCGTCACCTGGCTCCAGTCCCAACTTATTTAACGCAAACAGAATTGGTGCAGGTGCCGGCTTCGGCTCTTCGGGGTCTTCCCAGCCCACGATTACGTCGAAGGTGCTCATCAGGTCCATGCGCTGAAGTTCTACCTCAACCCCAAAAGGACCAGCTGCATTGTGGAGAAGCCTGGGCTTGGATGTCACGATACCCAGCTTGAAACCCTGCGACCTCAACGTATCTAGCATATCGCTTACCCCAGGGAATAGCTTCACATGAGTTGGAGACAACCGCCAATACTCGGTGGTGTAGCGGTCGAACAGCTCTTT
>CAJWRP010000103.1 GCA_913046025.1 uncultured Chloroflexota bacterium | reverse complement strand
TGGCTTCCGAGGTCAAGAGCCTGGCGACACAAACCGCCAGGGCGACCGAGGAGATTCCCGCGCAGATATCTTCGATTCAGAGCGCCACCGACGAGTCGGTGACGGCCATCGAGGGAATCAGCCGAAAGATCGACGAGATGGACGAGATCTCGACGGTTATTGCCCCCGCAATCGAGGAGCAGGGCGCGGCGACCGGCGAGATCAGCAACAACAGCCAGCAGGCCGCCGCCGGCACCCAGTCGGTGTCGGAAAACATCACCGCGGTCAACCAGGCGGCGACGGAGACCGGTACAGCAGCCAGCCAGGTGCTGGACTCTGCCGGTGACCTGGCCAAACAGTCTGAACTGCTCCGGACCGAGGTCGATAAGTTCCTGTCTGGCATCAGAGCGGCATAACGACGTCGTTCGATTTGTCAAAATCGAGGGCGGTGGCTTCAGTCACCGCCCTCTTTTCTTATGTTGGACGCCGCAGTATCAGGGTGCGCCAATCGCCGAGGGCAAGGTGGTGATCAAAGACCAGGCCGCCGGCCACGTGAGCGGTGATGACGTCATCCGCCTGGCGTGACAACAGCCCGGCCAGCACCGCGACACCGCCGGGCGCCAGACAACCGGCGAGACCGGCGGCCATGGCAATCAGCGGCCCAGCCAGGATGTTGGCGGTAATCAGGTCATAGGGCGCGTTAGCGGCGATGGTGTCGCTGGCGTACCCGTCGCTTTCCAGTACTCGAACCAGATGGTCGACGCGGTTGCCCTCGGTGTCCAAAATATAGAAGGCACGTTGGCCGTCGTTTCGGGTCTGGATCTCTTCAGAGGCCATGGTGACTCCCTTGTCTTTTAGGGCTTGGAATGCGGCGTCGATGTCTGCGACCTCAAACGCGCCGTGGTGGGAAGGCTCTGATATGCCAGCGGCGTTCTGTATCAGGTGCACCATTGTGCCGTCGGGGAGCTGTAGCCAGTTCAAGTGGGTCCCGTTAACCATCCTGGGAATCTGCTGGATACCGAGGACCTCTACCCAGAATTTCGTCGCGCGTTCCAAGTCCTGGACGTTGTAGGTAACGTGGTTGCAGGCTGTAAGTCTTAGTGAATCGCCAGAAAGTACCATATTTAATGCCTCTCTCAGTTAGGTAGTATTGGGTTGCGGCACACATAATAGCACGCTCCTGAAATATTGCCCGGTTGGTGGTATTTCTGGCCTCTCGCAGGCCAATCCTATAGAATGCCGACGTTCTTATTATTTGAAATGTTCATAGTGGGGGTATCCATAATGTCGAAGATTGAGGATCGTATTCGGGAGCTGGGCATCACGCTGCCCGATGTACCGTCGCCCATAGCGAACTACGTGCCGGGAGTACAGACAGGCAATTTAATTTACGCGGCAGGCCTGGGGCCGGCAAACAGGCCCGACGGCACCGTGCCTAGTGGCAAGGTTGGAGTGGACCTGACCCTGGAAGAGGGTTATGAGGCAGCGCGACTTACGGGCATAAACATTCTTGCGAGGCTAAAGGGGCTGGTTGGTGACCTGGACAGGATTGAACGCATCGTAAAGCTGCTGGCTATGGTAAATTGCCCTCCGGATTTCGGTAACCATCCTGCGGTGGCCAACGGCTGCTCAGACTTGATGGTTGAGGTCTTTGGCGAAAAGGGAAGGCACGCTCGGTCTGCCGTTGGCATGATTTCGTTGCCGCACCAGATGCCGGTGGAGATCGAGGTCATTGCTGAGGTCCGCCCTTGGGAAGAGGCTGAACTCTAGGAGATCTATGAACCTGCTACGTAGAAGGCGTTCAACAGTATGAAGAGGACGACAGGCAACATTATTAACCACAAGACGGTCCGTGGTGGAAGTCGCCGGAGCAGTGCTAGTAGGGTTTGCATGGATGGAATTTTAACACAGTACAGTGCGTTGCGAGGACATGCGTAATGGGCTATAGACTTATAGCCTTGGACATCGATGGCACCATACGCAGCCAGGATCAACCGATATCGCGGAGGACGCGCCAGGCGGTGGATCGCGTTCGAGATGCGGGCGCCATAATCACTTTGGCTACAGGGCGCATCTTTAACTCTGCTGCCAGGTCCAGCGCGGATCTGGACATCAAGACGCCTATTGCCACCTCACAGGGCGCTCATATAGCCGATCCTGTTACGGGCGGCTCCTTGTGGCACAGGCCCCTGACCGCTGATATGACACTGGCTGCGCTAGGAGCCCTGGCAGACTTACCGGCCTCTTCAATGGAGGTGGTGGGCTACCACAAGAATCAGATCTACGTGAACGAGCTAACAGACTGGGCATCAGCTTACGGCCAGCGAAATAACGTTATGGTGAACGTTGTTGATGACCTTCGCAAGGTAGCGGATAGAGAGCTTACTCGGCTCGTTGTGGTAGGCGACGATGATGGTATACGAGAACTGGAAGCCATTTTGCTGGAAAAATTCGACTCTTCGTTGCACATCACCAGGTCCCTGCCGCACTTCTGCGAGATTTTGCATCCTCAGGGAGGTAAGGACAAGGCCATGGAGTGGCTGTGCGACTTCCATGGCATTGGCTACGACCAGACAATCGCGTTTGGCAACGGGTACAACGACGTACGAATGTTGGATTGGGCTAGCCTAGGCGTCGCCACCAGCGATGCGGTACATGAGGCTCTGGCCGTGGCGGATAGAATTTCGCCGTCTATGGAGGAGGACGGAGTAGCTCAAGTACTAGAGGACCTCTTGGACAAGGGGCTTATAGGGTGAGGAGTCTTTCCGCTACAACTAGCAAACCCAAAGTAGTTGTGCTGGGTAGCATCAATATGGATCTGGTTTTCACGATGCCCAGGATGCCTACCACTGGCGAGACCATAATGGCTAATAATTTCCATACGACGCCAGGTGGCAAAGGCGCGAATCAGGCCGTCGCTGCTGCTCGGTTGGGTGCCAATGTTAGCATGGTTGGCAGGGTAGGGAACGACACCTTTGGCCCGCCGTTGGTGCAAGGTCTGCGCGGTCATGGTATCGATGTCTCGGATGTAGCTGTCGACCAGTCAAACTCCACCGGCCTCGCAATGATCTTGCTGGAGCCAGATGGCCAGAACCGTATCATTGCTGTCTACGGGGCCAACATGGCATGTGACGACGTTCAGCTAGATGCTGCGAAACGAGCTCTGGACGTGGCTAAAGTCCTGATGCTACAGCTAGAAGTGCCTTTGGAGGTGTCTGTGGCCGCCGCTGAATACGCCAAGTCCAGGGGCATCCCGGTGGTCTGGGACCCTGCGCCCGCCCGCGACCTGCCGCCTAGGGCTTTTGAGCTGGCCAACGTACTAACGCCCAACCAGTACGAGGCCGAGGTACTTACTGGTGTTGTGGTCGTAGATGCCGCTTCTGCTGAGGTTGCGGCCAGGGCCATTATTGCTAAGGGTACAGCGGTTGCGGTGGTAAAGCTGGGCGAGAATGGACTGGTTTATGCTACTTCGGATGAAGTTCGCCATATACCTGCGTTCGATGTGGACGTACTGGACTCTGTTGCCGCCGGGGACGCCTTCGGTGGTGGACTAGCTGTGGGTCTGGCAGAAGGCAGGCCGTTGCATGAGGCGGTGCGGCTGGGAATGGCCGCCGGTGCCTTGGCCGTCACGCGGTCCGGCGCTCAAGAGGCCATGCCCAGCAGGCAGGAAGTCGAACCCTTGATCACCAAAACCAGGACAAATTAAAAGACCGCTGCTCTGTCCTAAAAGGGAGAGCAGCGGTCTTGTTTCTATTTTAGTTCTTCTTGCCACGATTGGACTTGTCGGCCTTGCCCTCGCCTGATATTGATAAAGTGAACGTATCCTTCGGTCCGAGTTTCTTGTTGTGCTGGCATTTTGTGGGCGTATCTGCCAGGGCGTCTTCTTCGCACTCTTCACAGTATATCACGTCGCCGTTCTAGTTCTGTTTATGAGAGTCGTTTTCTTCATCACTGGTCTGGATTAGGCTTGCCTTGCCTTTACCTCGCATGGGTTTGTCGTCGCCATCAGACTCCGTATCGTCTCCATTGGGAACGAATTTCGCCTTACCCCTACCACATGATATTTGCCAGTCACGGTCCCCTAATGCGTTACAAGGAGGATAACAATGGACCTGTTGAAAATTAGTAGTCTGGAAGTCAAAATATGTTATGCAGGGTGTGGTCATGTGCTGGAGACTGGGCTGCCAGGCAGTCTTCTATAGTAATAGGTAGTCTTTAGAAGCTTATATTGAAATTCACTTCTTTTCACATTAATTCGCCAGTTGGTGACGTGATTTACCCTGATTAATTCCTTCGCCATGCCTAATATGAAGTTGTCTCAATTGACAGGACAAGATTTCCGAGGAGAGGACTTTAGCAGGCAGAATGCAATCAGTAACCATCAACATAAATGTGAAGTCTCAGGACATTCCTAAGCTGATTTGCATGGACTACACCAAGGAGAATCAGTTCACGGACTACATTGCAGATATGGATGAGTCGCTGGTCCAAGCGTTGAACGTGGAAGGGTTCCTATACAGCCCTGGCCGCGTCGGCGAGCTTCGCCGTAAGCTGTTGAAGGATCACCTTAGCCTCTGATGCCTTCGCTAAGGGTCACGACCTTCTCTTCATCCATCGTCTGAAGTAGCTGTTCGTTTATGCTTCTGGCGATGCCAGGCCCTCTGTATATGAGGCCCGTTAGCACCTGAGCCGTAGTTGCTCCCGCCCGCAGAACCTCGAACGCGTCCCTTCCGCTGAATATCCCACCGCACGCATTTATATCCATCCTGTCACCGATGATCGCCTTTAGATCGGTCACCATCCTTAGCGTATCGGGGAACACACCTTTGCCACTAAGGCCTCCTTCCCCCACGGCTAGACGGGAATCTCGCACTGGCCACGTATTGGAGACGGTCACCGCACTAACACCTTGCTCTATGCAGACCTCCACCAGGTTGAGTACTCTGTCTCGCTCTTCTTCGCCTGCGGAAGGCTGGTCGGCAGAAGACTTGTAAGGCGGAAGCTTAATGAACATGGGACGCTTCCTGTTTTCGTTGGCCTGAGACAGCAGAGCGCCTAAGGCGTCAGGCTGTTGGAATACACGGAGCCCCGCCGTATTGGGGGAACTGATGTTGATTTCAATGGCATCTGCCAATGGTTCCAGCCCGCGGTGGCACTTGAGGATGTCTTCCTCTGTGACACCAGATACGCTGGCCACTATAGGGGTCTTCGTGCGTGATTCCTGGACACGCCTCAGTTCATCGGCGGCATTGGCTAATCCCTTGCCTGGGAATCCCAGTGAATTGACGAGAGCCTCTTCCTCCACGTAGCGGAGCACCCTGGGTTTTGGATTGCCTGGGCGAGGCATGACCGTGACTGTGCCGCAGGTGATGTATCCGAATCCCATGGACGAAAGCGACGGTATGACTTTGCAGTCCTTGTCGTAGCCCGCTGCCAGGCCCACTGGATTGTCCAGCCGAATGCCAGCAATGGTAGTTTTCAGCCTGGGGCTTTCCATCTTCATGAGCGGCGAGAGGAATTTCCACAGGTAGTCCTGTTGCAGCATGAATTCGGCCGCAGCCTGCGCTGTTTCCGGTGACAGGTTGAATAGCAGAGGCCTGATGATGTTTTTGTAAGTGGCCGGATTAATTATCAGCAAGGCGTGACCTCGAGACTATTGTAATTACCGATTCTGTACGGAATTTTGCGCCGAACAAGGCGCTCTGTATCCTAGTCGCCATGCTGAAATTATAAACTATGCCGTACGCCCTCAGGGAGTGGCATTCGCCACTAAAAGTGAGGATTCGCGATAAGGCCAATCCTGATTGGCAATGTAGAGGACGCAGAAGGTCTATTATGCTAGCATCAGGCTTAGTTTTCATACTTTTCTAATAATTTAGTTAATCATTGGGATGATGCCATGAATATATCCTCAAAATTCGCGGTTGCAGTTCTGATGCTAGGACTTGCTTTGGGCTTGTCGGGCTTGAACATGCATTCCTCAGCGCACGCTTTCCAAGAGGGCGCTGCCAGCGGCAAAATATCGCTTCTCAAGGCGGGTAGGCCAATTTATGTTCCTAGGACTACTGCTATCTTCAATGTCGAAGTAGAAAACGATGGGCCAGCGGCACAGGACTATCAGCTAACGATGGTTGTTTACAGTCCTTCAGGTGACAAGGTGTTTCGTAGCAGCGTGCAGAGGATCAACCAGCTGATGCCTGGAGAGAAAAAATTGTTTCAGTTCCAGTGGGGTACTTCTGGAAGAACTGATGCCGGCGAGTACATACTGACAGCCAATCTAAGAGACCTTGTCCTCTTCGATGTCTTGTTCGATTCTATATCCCGCAGCGACGGCCATACATTTGAGGTCCAGACGAAACCCCTTGTGTTTCTTTCTGATGACGCCATCGATTTTGGCGAATTCCTGCCGGGTCAGACTCCTGAGCAGAGCCTGTTTGTATACAATATCGGTAATGGTGTTTTGGAGTGGAGCATAACCAGCGTGCCAGATTACTGGATAGAGCTGGTTAGCCCCTTAGGAGATGCCAAAGAAGACGCAACGGTAATGCTCCGTGTAAAGAAAGATGCGCCAATATCGCGGCGGCTGAAAGGGGTATTAGTAATACAGTCCAACGGAGGATACCGCGAAATTACGTTAAGCGGAAAAATTGAAGGGATATTCGACGGTAAATTTGAAAACATAAAAACATCCAAAGGCCAGTATAGACAGGGTGAGACCATCAACCTTCAATATACTGCTAAGAATACCGGTACAGTAGCCCTGGAATACGGCGCTGCCATAACCGTAGTAGCTCCGGATGGCAGTATCGCTTACGACGGCGTGTCAGCAGGCAAAAAAGTGCGTCTTGCTTTGAAGGCTGAAGAATCAAGAATGGTTAACTTCGTCTGGGACCTAGCCCTGGACGCCCCTGTGGGATTTTACAAAGCCTACGTGTCTCTGACTTACTGGTTCGATCCTGAATATATATTCTATGACGCCCTGGATGAAGGGTTCATGTGGTCATCTGACTCCGAATTAATCAACGTACTTTTTGAAGTAAAGGACGGCCCTAATTTAGTCGCCGAGCCCACGGAATGGGACTACGGCTCCATTTTGGTAGATCAGGCCGTTGACAGTGCAAACATCGAAATAAGCAATGCAGGCGGCGCTACTCTGTTGTGGGAACTTATTAGCTGGCCGGACTGGATCGATATAGCGAAGCCGGCCAAACTCATAAATGGTGGCGACAACAATATATTGGCAAGAGTACGTCCTTCTTTGCCGCCGGATAATTACAGTGGCGCAATCAGAATTAAGTCCAATGGCGG